>NZ_JBJJBV010000237.1:0-10491 GCF_045446735.1 Nocardiopsis protaetiae | reverse complement strand
AACACGGCGGACGCCCCCGGCCGTCCAGTCCGGGGGCGTCCGCGGCAACACCGCTCACCGCTCACCGCGCCAGGGCGGCGCCCAGGTGGTTGGCGGCGAGCTTCTCGACGCGGTCGGCCAGCAGGTCGGGGAACTCCAGCGGCCCCATGTGCCCCGCGCCCGGCACCTCCACCACTTCCTCGCAGTTCGGCAGCAGCGAGGCCACGTGGTGGGCGTGCCAGGGCGGGGTCATGCGATCTTCCTCGCCCGCGACGAACACCGTCGGCGCGGTGATCGCGCGGACGGTCTCGTCCAGGTCGAGGTGGTTCATCATGTCCCCCCACCGCCCGCGCGCGATCGGGTTGCAGGCGTGCACCATGCGCGAGCACAGGCGCACCATGCGCGGGTCCGCCCCCCGGCTCAGCGCCACGTACTTGAACGCGGCGGTGGTCAGCGGGGTGCGCGGCCCCAGCGGCAGCGGCGCACTCAGGGTCAGCGCGGACACGGCCGCCCGCCCCAGGGCCCTGGGCAGCGGGATCGCGGTGGCCCGCTTCGGCAACTGCGTGCACCCCGTGTTGGTGAGCAGCACCGCCGCGGTCTTCTCCCGGAAGACCTCGCGGCCGCCGGTGGCCATGACGGTCATCCCGCCCATGCTGTGCCCCGCCACCACGGCGCGCTCGCCGTCCGGGACGGTCGCCGCCAGCACCGCGCACAGGTCGTCGGCCAGCTTCTCCTCCCCGTACCCCGCCGGGGTCAGGGGCACCGGGGTGCGCCCGTGCCCGCGCTGGTCGTACAGCACCACCCGCAGGTTCTCGTCGAGCAGCCGGACCACGGGCCCCCAGGACGCCAGCGACGTCGCCCAGCAGTGGGAGAACACCACGGTCGGCCCGCTCGCCGGCCCGCGCACCTCCACGTGCAGTTCCGTGCCGTCGTCGGAGACCACCCGCATCTCGCGGGCCGGGCCCAGGTGTCGGATCGCCATCGGGATACCTCTCGTTCGGGGGTTCGGGGGTTCGGGGGTTCGGGGGTTGTCAGTCCAGCAGGTCGCTCAGGTCGATCTGCGGCACCGGGTACGGCGGCGTCCCCGACCCGCTGACCGGGTGCCCGCCCCACAGGTTGGGCTCGGCCAGGGTGGCGACGCCCTCGTTCCCGTCCGGGGTGCGGATCAGCACCGTGCGCACCCCGCCCTCGTAGGCCGCGGTGACCTCCGGGGAGGGCGACAGCCGCCCCGACCACCGGTAGTCGCCGGTCAGCGGCGAGAAGTGCCCCGCCACGTGGCACCGTGCCGGGATCGGCCCACCCGCGGGCTCCCCCTCGGCGTCGAGCGGGACCAGGGTCACCTCGCCCCGGTACTCCTCTTCGTCGTCGTCGAAACCGCTCATCGCGTCCTCCTCCCTCAGGCCGCGGCACGGGCCCGGCGGGCGCCGCGGTCGACCCGAAGGTCGTAGTTGTGCGGGTCGAACCAGCGGGTGCGCAGCGCGAAGTTCCAGGTGAAGGTGGGCCACAGCGTGGTGTTGCGCCCCTCCTCGTTGAGGTACCAGCTGTCGCAGCCGCCGGTCACCCAGACGGTGCCCTCCATGCTCCTGGCCACCATCTCGTTGTAGGAGTGCTGCGCCTGCGGCCGCACCTCCAGCCGGTCCAGCCCCTGCCTGCACAGGTACTTGAGCGCTTCGACGGTGTACCGGATCTGCGCCTCGATCATGAACACCTGCGAGGTGTGCCCCAGCCCGGTGTTGGGCCCGGCCAGGATGAACGCGTTGGGGAACCCGGCGATGGTGGTCCCCCGGAACGCCTGCACGTCGGTGCCCCAGTGGTCCGCCAGGGACCGCCCCTGGGAGTTGAACACCCGGTGGGCCACCGGCGGGTCGGTCACGTGGAAGCCCGTGCCCAGGATGATCGTGTCCACCTCGTGCTCGGTCTCCCGCCCCGAGGCGTCCCGGGTGACGACCGAGTTCGGCCGGATCTCCACGATGCCGTCGGTGACCACGTCCACGTTGGGCTGCGCGAGCGCCGGGTAGTAGTCGTTGGACATCAGGACGCGCTTGCACCCGGCCCGGAAGTCGGGGGTGACCTTGGCGCGCAGCCCGGGGTCCTTGATGCTGCGGGCGATGTTGGCCCGCCCCAGCCGCTCCACGATGGACAGCAGTTTGGGGTTCTTGGCGAAGCCGAGGATGTAGCTCTCCCGCCCCCAGTAGATGCTCTTGCGGGCGATCTGCTGGGTGATGGGGATGTTCCGGTACAGCCAGCCCTC
This sequence comes from Nocardiopsis protaetiae, assembly GCF_045446735.1. Classification (NCBI taxonomy): domain Bacteria; kingdom Bacillati; phylum Actinomycetota; class Actinomycetes; order Streptosporangiales; family Nocardiopsidaceae; genus Nocardiopsis; species Nocardiopsis protaetiae. The sequence continues at coordinate 8,261 of NZ_JBJJBV010000237.1, read as the reverse complement.
CGCCTTGGTGATGTCGCGGTCGTGCCGGAACATCACCCAGGGCGCCGTCCGCTGGAACAGCGTCAGCCTCCCCGCCTTGGGCTGGATCTGCGGCACGAACTGGATGGCGGAGGCACCGGTGCCGATCACCGCCACCCGGCGGCCGGTGAGGTCGTGGTCGTGGTCCCACTGCGCGGAGTGGAACATCCGCCCCTCGAACGTGTCGATGCCCTTGATGTCCGGCAGGGCCGGGTCGGCCAGGGGCCCGGCGCCGCTGACCAGGAACTGGGCGGTGACCGTGCCCCGCGAGGTCTCGATCCGCCAGCGGTTCTCCGCGGGCTCCCAGTGCGCGGACAGCACGTCGTGCCCGTACCGCACGTGCTCGGGAATCCCGTACTCCCCGGCGACCCGCTTGATGTACGCGAAGATCTCCGGCTGCGGGGAGAAGGTCCGGCTCCAGGTGGGGTTGAGCGCGAAGGAGAAGGAGTACAGGTGCGAGGGGACGTCGCAGGCCGCGCCCGGGTAGGAGTTGTCGCGCCAGGTGCCGCCGACGTCGTCGGCCCGCTCCAGGATCACGAAGTCCCTCGGGTCCCGCAGTCCGGCCTGCTTGAGGCGGACGGCCATGCCGAGCCCGGCGAACCCGGACCCGATGATGGCCACCCGGAAGTGCGGTGGTGCGTCGGTCACTGTCGTTCCCTTCGTGCGACCGGCCCGCGCGAGGGGTCCGCTGCGGGCCGGGAGGTGTGGGGTCCCCCGGGGGCGTGGCGCGTTTCGCCCCCGGGGGAGTGCCGCCCCGGAGGGAGGTGGCGCGTTCCGCCCTCCGGGGAGCCGACCCCCGCAGAGCGTGGCGCGTACGCCCTGCGGGAGGCCTGGTCCACCGTCGGCGGGACGTGGCGCGTTCCGCCCTGCCGACGGTGGGGTCTGTGGGGGCGCCCGGTGTGCGGGCGCCCGCGGTGGATCGGGAGGTCAGCGGCCCAGCAGGCCGGCCTTCTTCCAGAAGTAGCGGCCGAGCCCGCTGATCGCGTCCGCCGTCTCCAGCGTGCCGACGACCTTGCGGGCGGCCCAGGTCTTGGTGTCGGTCCAGTGCGGGTTGGCGTGCGCGGCCTTGTACGCCTCGCGGGGGTCCAGCCCGACCTGCTCGTAGACCTTGGGGTTGATCAGGCGGGTCGCCGAGTAGTAGGTGACCAGGCCCAGCACGAGCTTGCTGTAGGCCTTGTTGAGGGGGCCGCGCTGGACCCAGTCCCGCTGGAACTCCTCGCGGGCGTAGCGCATGTGCCGCGCCTCCTCGGTCACGTGGATGCGCGCGACCGAGCGGACCAGGGGCAGGATCTGCTCGTCCGGGACCGCCTCCCGCTGGAGCTGGTCCAGCACCTCCTCGACGAACAGGGCGCCTGCGAAGATCAGCGGGCCGTGGGCGATCGCCTTGAAGACGCGCCCCAGGTGGTAGGCGACCGGGTCGAGCCGGTGGGTGTGCCAGCCCAGCTTCTCCACCATTTTCGCGAACATGACCGTGTGGCGGCACTCGTCGGCGATCTCGGTGTAGGCGTACTGGACGTGCAGCGTGGTGGGGTCGTTGCGGTAGGCGTGCCGCACCAGCATCTGCATGAGGATGGTCTCGAACCAGATGCCGATGGTCGCGACGCTGGCGACCTCCAGGCGGCTGAGCTCCTTGCGCTTCTCCTCGCTGAGGGAGTCCCACAGCGGGGTCCCGTAGATGGAGATCCGCTCGGGGCGGATGGCCCACATGTCGGGGTCGACCGGGGCGTCCCAGTCGATCTCCACGAGCGGGTCGAAGGAGGCCTTGGCCGAGCCGCGCAGGAGGCGCTTGGCGATGTCCTCGCGGTCGGTGATCTTGGGCTTGGCGGTGATCTCTGCTGTCATTTCGTCCTCCTCAGGACGCCGTCGGCTGGGGTACGGGGCTGCCGTGACGCGTGTGGAGTCCCTGGGCGATCTCCGCGTCCGCGAAGGCGCCGTCGGCCAGGAGCAGACCGATCTGGAGGTTCACGATCTGCTCGGTCGTGCCGGGGAAGTGCCGGAACAGGTGGAGTCCGGCGGTTCCGAGCGCGGTGGAGGCCACGTCGCGCGGTGCGCGTTTGGCCCCGGCGGCCCGGACCACGGCCATGACGGTGTCGCGTTCGGTCTCGGCCGGGACGAGCCCGTCGAGCGCGACGCCGGTGGCGCGGGAGCTGTTGTGGATCGGGGTGTCCACGTAACCGGGGTAGACGGTGGTGACCCCGAGGTGGGTGCCGTACTCGGCGCGCAGGCAGTCCGCGTAGGCGGTGACGGCGCGCTTGGACACCGTGTAGGCGCCGGCGAACGGCAGCTGGAGGTTGGCGAGCAGGGACGCGGTGATGATGACGCGCCCCCGGCTCTGGAGCAGCGCGGGCACGGCGGCCGCGGTGACCCGCCAGGTGCCCAGCAGGTTGACCTCCAGGGCCTGGTGGACGTGGACGTCGGGGGCCTGGCCGGCGTCGACGGCCGGGCCGACGCCCGCGTAGTGGATGAGCAGGTCCAGACGGCCGCCGAGCCGCTCGATCGCCTCGGCGACGCCCTGGCGCACCTGCTCGTCGTCGGTGATGTCGCAGCCGATGACGCCGGGGGCGGGCTTGCGGTCGATGCCGACGACGTTCACGCCCAGGTGCCGAAGGACGGCGACCGTTGCGCTGCCGAAGGCCCCGGAGGCGCCGGTGACGATGGCGTTCAGGCCGGGCAGCCTGCGCAGATGGCGCGGCAGGGGGGTCGTCATGTGATCTCCTCCACAGTCATTGCCGGAACGTTACAACGAGCATTGTCACAATGCAATGGGGTGAAGCCGGAAATTTACTCACGGGTAAGTTCGCTGCCCGTGACCGCTGCCGTGCGGGGCGCGCACACCCGGGATGGGAGGGGGTCGCGGGGGCTCTGGGGGGTTTCGGGCTGTCGAGAAGTGGGTTTCAGGAAGTCCCTGCGTGAACAAAGGGACGCGGCGCGTGACGGAACCGCGGCCCGATCGCCCGGAAGGATGTTCCCCCTCGGGGTGGATGTGCAGGTTCTTGCGCTCCTGTCGCAAACATGACAACGTCTGTTGTCATGGTCGATAGTGTCCACACCGGGAAGATTCTGACAAGTAATGTTCACGGGTGTCTCTAGGCTGGACCCATGGCCGAATACCGCATAGACGAACTCGCCCGGCTGGCCGAAACGACGGTGCGCAATGTCCGGGTGTACCAGGACCGGGGGCTGCTCGCCCCGCCCCGCCGTGAGGGCCGCGTGGGCATCTACTCCGAGGCGCACCTGGCACGTCTGCGGCTGATCGGCCAGCTGCTGCGGCGCGGGTACACCTTCGCCAACATCGGCGAGATGTTCCAGGTCTGGGAGCGCGGCGGCGACCTCTCCGACATCCTCGGCTTCGAGTCGGCGATCGGCGACGCCTGGAGCGACGAGATCGCCGACTACCTCACCCTGGGCGACCTGCGCGAGCTGTTCGGCAAGGGGGTGAACCCCAAGACCATAAAGCGTTCGCTGGACCTGGGCGTCATCGAACGCGACGGCCTGCGCTTCCGGGTGCCCAGCCCCCGCCTGCTGCACGCCGGCGTCGAGCTGGTGCGCATGGGCATGACCGTGAACTCCGTACTGGACATCGCCGAGAACCTGCGCGACAAGATCGGCCACGTCGCCGAGCACATGACCCGGCTGGTCGCCGACCACATCATCGCCGAGTACGCCCCCGGCACGGTGCTCAACACCGAGGACCCGGCCGAGGTCGCCGAGGTGATCCGCAAGGTCCGCCCGCTGGCCCAGCAGGCCGTGGACGCGGTCCTGGCCCAGGAGATGGCCGCCCAGCTCACCAACGTCATGGGCGAGCACTTCGCCGACGCCATGGAACTGCTCAACAAGGAGCGCGACCGCCTCGCCGTCCCGCCCCCCGCCCCGGCCGCCGAGCAGGCCCCCGACTCCGAGCCGGTCACCGGAGGACCGGTCCCCGACGCGCGGAACTGACGCGAGCGACCACCGACGCGGCCGGCGGGCGCCCCCACCCGCGCGGGAGCGGTCCCCCGGGGCCGGCGGCCCCGGGGGGAGACGCTCAGGCCCCGGTGCTCCCGGCGGTCTCGGCGCCCTCGGCCGTCTTCTCCGCAGCCGTCTCCTCCGCGGGCGCGTTCTCCGCGGGTGCGGTCTCGGCGACCGACAGCGGCAGCGGGGTGGTGTACCGCAGCTCCGCGAAGGCGCCCGCCGGAACCGCGGGGGAGCGCGGGAACACCGGCCGCACCCGGCGGTAGTCCTCCCCCTGCGCCGGGCGGGCGTCCTCCTCGCCCTTGTTGGGCCACATCGACAGCGCCCGCTCGGCCTGCGCGGTGATCGTCAGAGACGGGTTCACGCCCAGGTTCGCGGTGACCGCCGCCCCGTCCACCACGTGCAGGTCCGGGTACCCGAACAGCCGGTGGTAGGGGTCGATGACACCGTTCTCGGCGCTGTCGCCGATCGGGCAGCCGCCCAGGAAGTGCGCGGTCATCGGGATGTTGAAGATGTCGCCGACGGTGCCGCCCGGGTAGCCGTCGATCCGCTCGGCCAGGCGCGTGGCCGCGTCCTGGCCGGCCGGGATCCAGGTGGGGTTGGGCTCGCCGTGCCCCTGCCGGGAGGTGAGCGTCTTCCTGCCGCCGAACAGCCCCTTCTTGACCGACGTGGTCAGCGAGTTGTCCAGCGACTGCATCACCAGGCCGATGATGACCCGCTCCGACCAGCGGCGGTTGGAGAAGCTGCGGGCGAACACCACCGGGTGGCGGACCGCCCGCCCCAGGAACCGCGCCCAGCGCGGCACGCGGCCGCCGCCCGGCACCTGCATGGCGGTGAGCAGCCCCATCGCGTTGGAGCCCTTGCCGTAGCGGACCGGCTCGATGTGGGTGTTCTCGTCGGGGTGGATGGAGGACGTGATGGCCACGCCGTGGGTCAGGTCCTCCTTCCACGGCACCTGGCGGCTCATCGCGCCGACCAGGGCCTCGGAGTTGGTGCGGGTGAGCGTGCCCAGCCGGTCCGACAGCCGGGGCAGCAGCCCGGCGTCCTTCATCCGGTGCAGCAGGGTCTGGGTGTTGTAGGTCCCGGCCGCGACGACGACCTGGCGGGCGGTGAACGTGCGGGCGTTCTCCCTGCGCCGGGGGGCGTCGGTACGGACGGTGTCGACGGCGTACCCGCCGTCGGCCAGGGGGCGGATACGCTCCACCGTGGTCAGGGGGTGCACCTCGGCGCCGCCACGCTCCGCGAAGTACAGGTAGTTCTCGGTCAGCATGTTCTTGGCGCCGTGCCGGCAGCCGGTCATGCACTCGCCGCACTCCAGGCAGGCCCTGCGGTCCGGCCCGGCCCCGCCGAAGTAGGGGTCGCCCACGGACTCGCCGGGGGAGGCCTCGGCCCCCGAGCCGTCCTCGCCGTCGCCGAAGCAGACGCCGACCGGGGTCAGCCGGAAGGTGTGGCCCACGCCGATCTCCTCGGCGACCGCCTTGAGGTGGCGGTCGGAGGCGGTGACGGTGGGGTTGGTGCGCACGCCCAGCATGCGCCGGGCCTGGTCGTAGAAGGGCGCCAGCTCCGACTTCCAGTCGGTGATGTGGCGCCACTGCGGGTCCTCGAAGAACGGGTCCATCGGGTGGTACAGCGTGTTGGCGTAGTTCAGGGAACCGCCGCCGACCCCGGCCCCGGCCAGGATCATCACGTCGCGCAGCAGGTGGATCCGCTGGATGCCGTACAGCCCGGCCTGCGGGGCCCAGAGGAAGTTCTTCACGTCCCAGGACGATGACGGCAGGGTTTCGGGTGTGAAACGGCGCCCGGCTTCCAGGACGCCGACACGGTAACCCTTCTCAGTGAGGCGGAGGGCACTGACCGATCCGCCGAAGCCGGAGCCGATCACCACGACGTCGTAGTCGAAGCGGTCGTCCTCGGTCGGTCCGGTCGCCTTGTCGGGGGTGGCGGGGGAGTCCGCGTTGCGCTCTAGGGGCACGTGCTGGTCTCGCTATCGGGTCGGTCGCGGGTGGTCCGTAGTGCGCCGGATACGGGTCCGCAACATTCTTTGCGCCATCTGGAAATGTGACAATAACTATTGTAACGTTCGTCACTACCGCCGAGTAAGGTGTGTTCCATGTAACACGCGAGGCGTGCATCGGCGCAAGTTCCTCTCCCCCACGCCGCCCCCCAGGGGCGGTGGACCACTGGAGGTTTCCATGCCCAAGGCTTCCGAGGAGACGCCGCAGGTGTCCCAGGATGCGCCTGAGCAGCACGAAGGCTCGCGCGGAACCCGCTGGCGCCGCTTCGCCCTCGTCGCGGTCCCCGGCTTCGTCGCCGCCGCGGTGCTCGGCGGGATGACCACGCAGGGCCTGCTCGCCGCCTCGTTCGCCGTCTCCGGCGACAGCTTCAAGATGTCCGCCGACAGCCTGGTCGGCAACGGCTTCACCCAGTACGGCGACGTCGCCACCTCCGTGGACGGGACCGGCCGCCCGGTCGGCCTGTCCACCGTCAACACCGCCGAGCTCCAGAACCTCTGCATGTCCTCGCTGTGGGACCTGCCCATCGGCCAGGCCACCCTGGTCATCACCGCGGGCGAGAGCACCCCCGTCGAGGGCACCAACCTCGTCATTGACATCGAACAGCTCCAGGGCAACGCCGAGTTCAGCAAGATCGAGATCGGCCGGGACGCCAGCACCCTCGACAAGGCCGAGGGCGGCCAGGGTCCCGCCGGCGGTTTCGGCCTCCAGGCCGACAAGATCACCGTTTCGGACATGAAGATGACCACCTGGGCCGTGACCTCCGGCTCCCTGCGCCTGTCCGGGCTGGGACTGGCGATCAAGCCCGGCGACCACGAGTGCTTCTGATCCCATGACCCCTGCACTGACCCTCCTGCGCTCGGGATGGGGACGGTTCCGCCAGTGGCGGCGCAGCCGCCCGTTCTGGGGCGGCGTCATCCTCATCGCGGCCGGAATCGAGCTGCTGGTCGCCCCGGCCGCACAGACCCTCGTCCTCCCGATCGACCTGATCATCTACGCCGGCATCGCCGGTGTGTCCGGCACCCTCATCGCGGTGCTGATGATCGTGCTCGGCGTGCTGAGCTGGCTCCAGCCCGCCCAGAACACGTTCTTCGGGGTGGTCGGGGTCCTGCTCGCCCTGGTGACCTTCGTGACCTCCAACTTCGGCGGGTTCGTCATCGGCATGCTGCTCGGTATCGTCGGCGGGTCGCTCGTGTTCGCCTGGGGTCCCAAGGCCCGTCGGAGCCCGCGCGGGCGCCGGCGGGCGGGGGCCGCCCCGGGCGATGACACCGCCGACGGCGGCGACGACGCCGAGGACCCCGACGCCGGTGACCACGGCGCCGGAGGCCCCGGTGCCGCGACCCCCGGCGCCCGCACCGACGAACTGCCCGCGACCGGGACCACCGAGGGCGGGACCCGTCCACTGGCGGCCCTCGCCCTGCCCCTGGCGACCGTCCTCGTCCTGGCCGCGGCCCCCGCACCCGCCCAGGACTGGCCCTGGGACTGGCTCTTCCCCGGCAGCGGCGGCGGGAGCGGGGAACAGCCCGCCGACGACCCCTCACCGTCCCCATCGCCCTCCCCGTCACCCTCGCCCCCTCCCGGCGACCGGGACCCCGCCCCCGGAGAACCCGGGACCGGGGACCCCGGAACCGAACCCGGCACCGAGGAGGGCGGAGAGGAAGAGGACCCCGGGGAGGACCCCGAGGCCGACCCCGCCGCGTGCGAGTTCCGCACCGGCGAGGGGGCGACGGCGCGGACCGAGGACGAGTTCGTCGAGGCCGTCCTGGCCTGCCAGGCCGCCCAGGAGGCCGACGAGCTCCCCGAGATCCCCGTCGACGCCGGCTACGACTGCTTCCGCGGCTCGGTCCGCACCTCCGGACTGACCGCAGACCTGCTGACCATGAGCGGCGCCCGCTACGACGGCGTCGTGGAGTGCCCCACCGCCGACGGTCCCCGGCGCTACCTCCGGCTCACCATGAGCCGGGCCGACGTCACCAACGGGGACCTGTGGTTCGAGGAGTACGGGACCAGGATGAGCCTGGGCCTGCCCACCATGACCCTGGACGGCGACGTCGTCCTGCACGTCACCCGGATGCGGATCAACATCTTCGGCATCCCCATCCCCATCACCTTCACCCCGGACTTCCCGCCGCCGCTGCTGCTGCCGTACATGTTCGTCACCGACGTCGACGTCTCCAGCCCCATGGCGGCGACGAACCGGATGAACATCACGGACCTGAACGGGCGGTACGCGGGCTGACCGGCCCGGACACCGGAACTCCGGCGGGACCGGAACACGGC
>NZ_JBJJBV010000236.1:0-10574 GCF_045446735.1 Nocardiopsis protaetiae | reverse complement strand
GCCCCTCGGGGAGAAAAGCGGTGAGCGGCTAGGACAGACCCAGCTCGCCCTCGAAGGCGCCGTCCTCCAGGCGGTCCTTGACCGTCGTGAGGAAGCGGCCCGCGTCCGCGCCGTCGATCAGGCGGTGGTCCACGGCCAGCGACAGGTACACCATCGAGCGCACGGCGATGACCTCGCCGCCCATGGCCGGGTCCGCGACCACGACCGGGCGCTTGACGACCGCGCCGGTGCCCAGGATCGCGACCTGCGGCTGGTTGATGATCGGGGTGCCGAACAGCGCCCCGGTGCCGCCGGTCTCGGCGATGGTGAACGTGCCGCCGCCCAGCTCGTCCGGGCCCAGCAGGCCGGTGTGGGCCCGCTTGCTCAGGTCGGCGATGGTGGTGGCCAGACCGCTCAGGCCGAGCTTGCCCGCGTCCTTGACGACCGGGACCAGCAGACCGCGCTCGGTGTCCACCGAGACGCCCAGGTTCTCGACGTCGTGGTAGGTCACCTCCTGCTTGTCGGCGTCGATGAACGCGTTGAGCTTGGGGTGGGCGCGCAGCGCCTCCACCGTCGCCAGCGCGAAGAACGCGAAGAAGTCCGGCGCCGTCCCGCCCTGCTCGGCGGCCCGCTCGCGCAGCCGCGCGATCCTGGTGACGTCCACCTCGACGACCTGGGTGGTCGTCGCCGAGACGTGCAGGGACTCCACCATGCTGTCGGCGATGTACTTGCGCAGGCGGGTGAGCTTCTCGGTGCGCCCGCGCAGCGCCGCGTCGTCGCCCTGCTTGCGCGGGGCCGAGGACGGGGCGGCCGGAGCGGCGGCGCGCGCGGCGGCGGCCTTCTGCTCCTCGGCGGCCTTGAGCACGTCCTGCTTGCGGATGCGGCCGCCCACGCCGGTGCCCCGGACGCGGCTCAGGTCCACGCGGTGCTCGGCGGCGAGCTTGCGCACCAGCGGGGTCACGTAGCCCTCGGTGCCGGTGTCGGTGCCCGACGGGCCGGTGCTGCTCAGGGTGCCGATGTCGACAGCCGGGGTGTCGACGCTCGGAGCCGGCTCCGGAGCGGCGGGTTCCGCGGCGGGGGCGGGAGCGGCCGGGGTCGCCACGGGCTCGGCGGCCTTGGCCGGGGCCTCCGGTTCCGGGGCGGCGGGGGCCGCGGGCGCGGGAGCGGCGCCTGCGCCGCCGATGATCGCGATCCGGGCGCCGATCTCCACGGTCTCGTCCTCCTGGACGAGGACCTGGGTGAGCACGCCCGCGACCGGGGACGGGATCTCGGTGTCCACCTTGTCGGTGGAGACCTCAAGGAGCGGCTCGTCGACCTCGACGGTGTCGCCCACGCTCTTGAGCCACTGGGTGACGGTGCCCTCGGTGACGCTCTCGCCCAGAGCGGGCATGGTCACCGGGGTCTCGGGGCCGGAGGAAGAGGGGGCGGCGGGCTCGGGCGCGGCGGTCTCGGCGGCCGGCTCCGGAGCGGCGGCGGGCTCCGGGGCGGCGACCGGCTCCGGCTGCGGCTCCGGCTCGGGCTGCGCCTCCTCGGCGGCCGGGGCGGGCGCGGCGGCGACGTCCTCGCCCTCACCGCCGATGATGGCGATCTCCGCGCCGATCTCCACGGTCTCGTCCTCCTGGACGAGAATCTGCGTGAGCACGCCCGCGACCGGGGACGGGATCTCGGTGTCCACCTTGTCGGTGGAGACCTCAAGGAGCGGCTCGTCGACCTCGACGGTGTCGCCCACGTTCTTCAGCCACTGGGTCACGGTCCCCTCGGTGACGCTCTCACCCAGGGCGGGCATGGAAACGGATGTCGGCATGGGTTCCTCGTTGGATATGGGCGCGGTGTCCTGCCCGATCCCGGTGATGGGCAGCGCGGATGTACGGCGGCGGGGGCGGGCCGTGGGGCCCGCCCCCGGAAGCGGTCAGTCGTGGACGTGGAGCGGCTTGCCCGCCAGCGCGAGGTGCGCCTCGCCCAGCGCCTCCGACTGGCTCGGGTGCGGGTGGATGAGCTGGGCCACCTCGGAGGGCAGCGCCTCCCAGTTGTAGATGAGCTGGCCCTCGGCGATCAGCTCGCCGACGCGGCTGCCCACCATGTGGACGCCCAGCACGGGGCCGTCCTTCTCGGCGATGACCTTGACGGCGCCCTGGGTCTGTAGGATCTGGCTCTTGCCGTTGCCCGCCAGGTTGTAGTTCATCTCGACGACCTCCAGGCCGCGTTCCTTCGCGGCCTTGGTGGTCAGGCCGACCGAGGCGACCTCGGGCTCGCTGTAGGTGACGCGCGGGACGCCGTCGTAGTCGATCGGGGCCGGGTTGAGGCCCGCGATGTGCTCGGCGACGAAGATGCCCTCGGCGAAGCCGACGTGGGCCAGCTGCAGGGTCGGGATCAGGTCGCCGACGGCGTAGACGTTGCCGACACCGGTGTGCAGGTTCTCGTCGACCGTGACGAAGCCGCGGTCCAGGGTGATGCCCTGCTCCTCGTAGCCCAGGCCCGCGGAGACGGGGCCGCGGCCGATGGCGACCAGCAGTACCTCGGCCTCCAGGGTCTTGCCGCCCTGGAGGGTGACGGTGACGCCGGAGCCGGTGGTCTTGACCGACTCGAAGGGGGTGCCCAGCTCGTACTTGATGCCGCGCTTGCGGAAGGCGCGCTCCAGCAGCTTGGAGCTGGACTCCTCCTCGACCGGCACCAGGTGCGGCAGGGCCTCGACGATGGTGACCTCGGCGCCGTAGGAGCGCCACACGCTGGCGAACTCCACGCCGATGACGCCGCCGCCCAGGACGACCACGGAGGCCGGGACGCGGTCCAGGCCCAGGGCCTGGTCGCTGGTCATGACCTTGTCGCCGTCGATCTCCAGGCCCAGGGTCTTGGGCTGGGAGCCGGTGGCCAGCAGGACGTTCCGGCCCTTGTAGACGGCGTCGCCGACGGTGACCTCGTCCTTGCCGGTGAGGCGGCCCTCGCCCGCGACGACGGTGATCTTGCGGGACTTGACCAGACCGGTGAGGCCCTTGAACAGGCCGTTGATCACCTTGTCCTTGTACTTGTGCACGGCCTCGATGTCGATGCCCTCGAAGGTGGCCTTGACACCGAAGTTCTCGCTCTCCTTGGCGGAGTCGGCGACCTCGGCCGAGTGCAGGAGGGCCTTGGTGGGGATGCAGCCGCGGTGCAGGCAGGTGCCGCCGAGCTTGTCCTTCTCGATCAGCACGACGCTCATGTCGAGCTCCGCGGCGCGCAGTGCCGCCGCGTATCCGCCGCTGCCGCCGCCAAGGACGACGAGGTCGAAGGTGCCGCCGCTCTCACTCACGGGAACGAACTCCTTGTTGTGGTGGCTGGTGATTCCGGTGGGTCCGCGGCGGGGGGTGGGGGACCGCGGTCGGGGCGGGCGGAGCGGGCTCAGGGAGCGCCGCCCGCCCCGGGGTCAGGCTACGGGGCGTAGGACTCGGCGATCCGGATCAGGGTCCGGGTACCGGCACCGGTGCCGCCCTTGGGCGTGTACCCGTACGGGCCGCCCTGGTTGAAGGAGGGCCCGGCGATGTCGAGGTGGGCCCACTTGACGCCCTCGCCGATGAACTCCTTGAGGAAGACGCCGGCGGAGAGCATGCCGCCCCAGCGCTCGCCCGCCACGTTGGCGATGTCGGCGACCGCGGAGTCCAGCCCCGAGCGCAGCTCGGCGGGCAGCGGCATCGGCCAGGCGGCCTCGCCCTCGGCGCCGGCCGCGTCGACGACCTGCTCGCGCACCTCGTCGTCGTTGGCCATGACCGCGAACACGCGGGTGCCGAGCGCGACCAGCTGGGCGCCGGTCAGCGTGGCGATGTCGACGACCAGGTCGGGGGCGTCCTCCTGGGCGCGGACCAGGGCGTCGGCCATGACCAGGCGGCCCTCGGCGTCGGTGTTGAGGACCTCGACGGTCTTGCCGCCGTAGATGCTCAGCACGTCGGAGGGGCGCTGGGCGGTGCCGCTGGGCATGTTCTCGGCGACGGCCAGGTAGCCGACGACGTTGACCTTGAGGTTCAGGGCGGCGATGGCCCGCAGGGCGGCGAGCACGGAGGCGGCGCCGGCCATGTCGGACTTCATCCAGTCCATGGCGCCGGCGGGCTTGAGGGACAGGCCGCCGGAGTCGAAGGTGATGCCCTTGCCGATGAAGGCGACCGTGCGGGTGGCCTCGGGGTGGGTGTGGGACAGGCGGACCAGGCGCGGCGGGTTGGCCGAACCCTGGCCGACACCGGTGAGGCCGCCGTAGCCGCCCTCGGCGAGGGCCTGCTCGTCCAGCACCTCGATGTCCAGGCCGGCCTGCTTGGCGATCTCCTGGGCGGTCGCGGCCAGGTCCTCGGGGACCAGGTCGGAGGGGGCGGTGTTGACCAGGTCGCGGGTCAGCTCGACCGCGTCGGCCAGGACCGCGGCGCGCTCGGCCGCGGCCTGCGCGCCCTCGGCGCCGCTCACCAAGAGCAGCGCGAGGTCGGTGGGCTTCTTCTGGATCTTCTCGCCGGTGCGGTAGCGGTCGAAGGAGTAGGCGCCCAGGCGGGCGCCCAGGGCGACGGCCCCGGCTTCCTCGGCGGTGCCGGCCGGCAGGGCCAGCGCCACGCGGGCGGCGCCCTCGGGGCGGGCGGCCAGGGCGCGCAGCGCGGCACCGGCGGCGCGGGCGAGGGTGTCGGGGCCGACCGGGCCGTCGGCGGGCTTGTCACCGAGGCCGACGGCGACGATCACCGGGGCGGAAACGGCCCCGAGGGAGGGAAGGGTGTGCACCTCCTCCGCGGCGCCGCTCGCTCCCAGGAGCGACAGGCTCTCGGCGAGGCCGCCGGGGAAGGCGGCGTCGATGTCATGTGCGCCCGACGCGGGCTCCGGGGCGTCGCCCCCGGAGTGGTAACCGACGACGAGGGCGTCGGCGTCGAGCGAACTGGGGGACTCCGTGTGTACTGACAACGTCGTGCTCACACCCACGATGCTAGTCGCCCCGTGCTCCGGTCGGTGACGTGGCGCTCCGGCCCTGGGAGGGGCGCTGCGCGCGGGAGCGGGGCCCGGGGCCGGTCGGGGGTCGGCCCCGGGCCGACCGGCGGGGGAGGGTGCCTCTGGCCGCCGGTGGGGGCCGTCACAGGGGAGTGCCGGGAGGGCGGCGAGGTGCCCTTTGCGCGGACCCGTGAAACGTGGTGTGAAAAAATGTGATGATGGCTACATCGGAGGCGTTTCGACATTACCGGGCGGTAGAAAACGCCTGGTGGACGGCGGGTCCCGGGTTCACAGCCACGCGGCCGCCCCGGTGAGCACCACCAGCGCCACCGTGGCCGCCGTCTCCGCCAGCGCCCCCAGCACGTCCCCGGTCACCCCGCCCAGCCGGCGCACCGCCCGCCGCCGCAGCAGGGCCGCCCCCGCCAGGCCCGCCGCGAACGCCGCCGCGCAGGCCGCCGCGAACCCCGGCCCCTGGAGCAGGCCCAGGGCGCACACCGCCAGCGCCCCCGCGGTCGCCGCCGCCGCGCCCGCCACCGGGACCGTCCCGGCCACCAGCGCGCCCAGCCCCTCCGGCCGTGCCGCGGGCACCCCCGGGGTGCACGCCCACGTGATCGCCGTCCGCCCCGCCGCGCCCGCCGCCACCGCACCGGCCAGCACTGCCCACGGCGACACCTCCGCCAGCCGGCCCAGCGCCAGCACCTGCGCGCCCAGCACCACGACCAGGGTGATCACACCGAACGGGCCGATGTCGGAGCGGCGCATCACCTCCAGCGCCCCCGCCGCCGGGCGGGCGCTGCCCAGCCCGTCGGCCAGGTCCGCCAGCCCGTCCAGGTGCAGGCCCCGGGTGAACAGCGCCCCCGCGCCCACCCCCAGCAGCGCCGCCAGCGCCGCGGGCAGCCCCGCCGCCGTCCCGGCCGCGGCCACCGCACCGGTCAGCGCACCCGCCAGCGCCCCCACCGCGGGGGCCCACAGCATCGCCCACCGGGCCGCCGCCCGGTCCACCCGCTCCACCCGCACCGGGACCACGGTGAACGTCCCCACCGCCAGGCGCGCGCCCGCGCCGGCGGCACCGCTCACGGGAGCTCCAGCACGCGTCCGGCCGTGACCAGCACGACCTCCTCGGACTCGGCCGCCACCCACTGGTTCAGCCGCCCCAGGTGGTCGCGGAACAGCCGGCCCGACCGGGTCGCGGGCACCACGCCCGACCCCACCTCGTTGGTCACCGCCACCGCGTAGGCCTGGGTGGCCCGCCACGCCTCCAGCAGGTCGTGCACCTCGGCCTCGACCCGCTCCTCGGCGTCCGGCGGCGGCTCCTCGTCCCACAGGCCGTGCTCGCCCATGACCGCCGTCAGCCAGGTGCCCAGGCAGTCGATGAGCACCGCGCCCCGGGCCCGCTTGAGCAGCGACGGCAGGTCGCGGGTCTCCTCGGTCTCCCACCACCACGGGCGGCGGGCCGTGTGCCGCGCCACCCGCTCGGCCCACTCCGGGTCGCGCTCGGGATCGGCGGGCTCGCCGGTGGCCACGTAGGCCACCCGCGGCTCGGTCAGCAGCCGCAGCTCCGCCTCGACCGACTTGCCCGAGCGGGCCCCGCCGGTGATGAGCACCCGGTGCGGGCCGTGCGGCCGGGACTCCGGCCAGACCGCGGGCGGGCACGACATCACGTGGCCGTCCCCGGGGGCGAACGCGCCCCACAGCCGGGCCCGGCGGGCGAACTCCTGCGGGGAGCGCACCCGGTGGTCGCCGCCGACCGCCACCACGGCCGTGGTCACCCCGATCACCCCGCTGCGCCGCAGCTCGCCGATGGTCTCCGGGCGCTGGGCGGCGTCCACGATCACCATGTCCACCTGCTGGGGCGGCGCCGACGCGAACCCCGAAGCGGGCACGGCCGCCTCCACCGGGGGCACCGCGGGCAGCGCCGCGGGCCCGGAGCGGGCGTACAGCAGCCGCCCGCCGTCGGGGCTGGCCACCAGGATGCCGTCGGGCGTGGGGGTCACCGAGTAGTCCGGGGGCACCGGGCCCACCGCCCCGCTCTCGCGGAGCCGGAACCGGTCGTCGACGGTCACGCGCAGCGGCAGGCGACGGTCGGCCTGGGCCTGGTTGCACGAGGAGCAGGTGCACTGCGGGGCGGGCCATCCGGCGTGGCCCGCCGTCCCCGGGAATCGGATTCGCACCTGATGAAGTAAACCGCATGCTCCACCAAGGCTTGGTTAAGCTCGGCACTGGATCGCGGTACCCGTGAAGCCGTGACCTACCGGGACGAAAGGGCGGTCGACGATGGCGTGGACCTGGCGGTACCACGAGGCCGACGGGGCGGACCCGCTGGCGGGTGACCTCCCCGCGGAGTCGTTCACCTCGCGCGGCGACGCGGAGAGCTGGCTGGGCGAGAACTGGGGTGAGCTCACCGAGGGCGGAGTGGACCGGGTCGTCCTGCTGGAGGACGGCAAGGAGGTCTACACGATGTCCTTGGAGCCCGCCGAGTAGGAGCCGAGCAGGAACAGGGCCCCGGCCCCCCGAAGGGGACCGGGGCCCTGTTCTTCTTTCTTCTCCCGCGTTCTTCTACGCGCGGATGTCCTCCGGGCTTCGGGTGAGCGCCGGGTCGCGGTCGATGCTGTCGCCCAGGACCTCGTCGATCCGGGCCAGCAGCCCCGCGTCCAGCTTCACGCCGGCCGCCTGGACGTTGTCCCGCACCTGCTCGGGCCGGGTGGCGCCGACGATCGCGGTGGAGACGTTGTCGTTCTGCAGGACCCAGGCCACGGCCAGCTGGGGCAGGGTCAGCCCCGCCTCGGCGGCAAGCGGGGCCAGCTTCTGCACCCGCTCCAGCAGCTCCCGGTCGTCGACCCGGTCGGCGATGAAGTGCTTGCTGTTGGGGTCGGTGGCCCGGGTGTTCTCCGGTAGCGGCGCGCCCGGCTTGTACTTGCCGGTGAGGATGCCGCCCGCGATGGGCGACCACACGACCTGGCCCAGGCCCTCGCGGCGGGACACCGGGACGACCTCGGACTCGATGACCCGCCACAGCATGTTGTACTGCGGCTGGTTGGAGACGATCCGGTCGAACCCGGACTCGTCGGCGATCTTCAGGGCCTGCTCGATCTGCCCGGCGTTCCACTCCGAGACGCCCACGTACAGGACCTTGCCCTGGCGGACCAGGTCCTCGAAGGCGCGCAGGGTCTCCTCCAGCGGAGCCCCGTTGTCGAACCGGTGGGCCTGGTACAGGTCCAGGTAGTCGGTGCCCAGGCGGCGCAGGGTGTCCTCCACGCCGCGGATGATGTGCTTGCGCGACAGGCCCCGGTCGTTCTTGCCCGGGCCCATCGGCCAGTAGACCTTGGAGAAGATCTCCAGGCCGTCGCGGCGCTCGCCCTTGAGCGCCCGGCCGAGGACCTCCTCGGCCGCGCCGCGGGCGTAGACGTCCGCGGTGTCGAACGTGGTGATGCCGGCGTCCAGGGCGGCGCGGACGCAGGCGACGGCCGCGTCCTCCTCCACCTGGGAGCCGTGGGTGATCCAGTTGCCGTAGGCGATCTCGCTGACGACGAGACCGCTCTTGCCGAGATGGCGGAATTCCATGCGGCGCACTTTAGTAGGGGAGCGGCCCGTGCGCGAGGGCGGCCCCCGGCGCTTGTGGGAACGCTCCCACGACCCTGGCCGCACAAGCCCGGGAAAGATCGGGGAAGCCCCGGAGAAAGGTCCGGGGAGGGTTCGGGGGCCGGCGCGCGTGCGCGCACCGGCCCCGGGTGTCCGTGGGGGATGTGGCTCCCCTGCCTGCCATGTGGATTTAGTGCGGGACCGGGACCTCGCCGACCTTGACCTTCGGCTTGGGCAGCCGCAGCCGGCGGAACTGGATCTGGCGCATGACCGCGTACCAGCCGATGCCGCGCAGCAGGTCGTCGTCGGGGTAGTGCTCGGCGGTCTCCCGCTTGACCCGGCGCGAGGTGAAGATCCCCTCGATGACCAGCGACACCATCATCAGCGGCCAGGCCACGTACGCCACCGCGACCTGGAACAGCGGGTGGGGCACCATGATCAGCAGGATGATGACGATCGACAGCGGCAGGAAGAACTCGCTGAGCGTGCGGCGGGAGTCCACCAGGTCACGGGCGTAGCGGCGGGCCGGGCCGAGGTCGGCGGGTCGGTAGAACCGGGCCTCGTCGGCGGGCACGCCCTTGAGGCCCCCGGAACTCACCTTGCTCACCCCGCGTTTACGTTCGGAGCGGGCGCGGTGGATCTCGTAGGCCTCCTTGCGGGTCTCCGGAGCCTTGACCAGCTTGCGCGGGTTGGACTCGGATTCCTTGCGCTTGGGGGTGGGCACACCCTTCTTAGGGGTATATCCCTTAGGTTGGGTGGCCTCAGAGGCCTCAGGGCTGGCGGATTCGGTGGTCTTCGAATCCGTGTCTGCGGAAGCGGAGCGACGTCGGAACACACCCTCAGGGTAGCCGGTCACAGCTTTATGGCGACCGCGGGTCAGACCGCGTAGGGTTGGGCAAAGCGCCCGCTGGGAACAGCCGATGTACGCACCGAGAAGGGGACGGCCACGCCGATGAGCGTGTTTCAGCGACTTTCGATGATCTTCAAGTCCAAGGCCAACAAGGCCCTGGACTCGGTCGAGGATCCCAGGGAGACCCTCGACTACTCGTACCAAAAGCAGCTCGAACTCCTCCAGAAGGTGCGGCGCGGCGTGGCCGACGTCGCGACCTCCCGCAAGCGGGTCGAGCTCCAGATCCAGCAGCTCGAACAGCAGTCGTCCAAGCTGGAGACCCAGGGCCGGGCGGCCCTGACCCAGGGCCGTGAGGACCTCGCCCGCGAGGCCCTCACCCGCCGCTCCGGTCTCACCCAGCAGATCGAGGACCTGCGCCAGCAGCACTCCAACCTCCAGGGCGAGGAGCAGAAGCTCACCCTGGCGGCCCAGCGCCTCCAGGCCAAGGTGGACGCCTTCCGTACCCGCAAGGAGACGATCAAGGCGACCTACACCGCGGCCCAGGCCCAGACGCAGATCAGCGAGGCCTTCACCGGCATCTCCGAGGAGATGGGCGACGTCGGCCTGGCGATCCA
This sequence comes from Nocardiopsis protaetiae, assembly GCF_045446735.1. Taxonomy (NCBI): domain Bacteria; kingdom Bacillati; phylum Actinomycetota; class Actinomycetes; order Streptosporangiales; family Nocardiopsidaceae; genus Nocardiopsis; species Nocardiopsis protaetiae. Next base: position 626 of record NZ_JBJJBV010000236.1, on the reverse strand, counting down.
GCGGGCCGAGGACAAGACCGCCCAGATGCAGGCCCGTGCCGGGGCCGTCGACGAGCTGCTCGCCTCCGGCGCGCTCGACGACGTCACCGGCTCCGGTCCGCGCGACGACATCCAGGCCGAGCTGGACCGCATGGCCAGCACCACCGGTGTCGAGGCCGAGCTGGAGCGCATGAAGCTCGAACTGGGCGGCGGCTCCTCCTCCACCCCGCAGATCGAGGGTGGCAACGGGACCTCGGGTCGGGGTGAGGGCGCGTGATCGTCCGCATCATGGGTGAGGGTCAGGTCGACCTCACCGACGCCGACCTCGACCTGCTCAACTCCTTCGACTCCGCGCTGGAGTCGGCGATCGAGCAGGGTGACGAGGACTCCTTCCGCAAGGCGCTGCACGACCTGCTCGACAAGGTGCGCGAGCACGGGACGCCGCTGGCGGCCGACGCGCTGGAGCCCTCGCAGTTCATCCTGCCGCACGCGGACGCCAGCATGGACGAGGTCCGCCAGATGCTCCAGGACGACGGCCTGATCCCGGGCTAGGGCCTCCCGGGCCGTGCCGTTTCGACCGGTCTCCGCCACCACCGTCCTCGGCGGGACCGGCTCGGTGCCTGCGCATGCTTCTCCGGGGCCGGGGG
>NZ_JBJJBV010000235.1:0-10583 GCF_045446735.1 Nocardiopsis protaetiae | reverse complement strand
CCGTGCGAGGCCACGGCGTCGTAGAAGGCCAGCTCGGCGTCGTTGAGCGGCGGGTCGAACAGCTCACCGCGGCGGGCCTCGGCCATGACGTCCTCGGCCAGGGAGAACAGCGCGGCCAGCGCCTCGGCGCTGGTGAGCTGCTCGCGCATGTAGCGCAGCATGAGCTTCTCCAGTTCCTCGGTGAACCGCTCCCGGCTGATGGCGTTGTGCCGGGTGACCTCGCGCATCTTCTGCTGGATGAGGCGGCGCAGCGCCTCGGCGGCCAGGTGGGGCGTCTCCGACTGCTGGAACCGGTGCAGCTGTGCCTCGTTGAGGCGGGTGATGTCCAGCCGCCCCATGCCCGCCTCGGCGTACAGGTCGGTGATCTCCTCGGCGTCCACCGCCGAGGCCGCCAGCTGCGACAGGTACATGCTGATCTCGGCGGGCAGGGTCTCGCCGCGGGCCTCCCGGTTGGCGGCCTCGATCTTGACCACCCAGGCGCGCACCTCCACGAAGAAGGCGATGTCGCGGCGCCAGTGCTCCAGCTCCTTGAACCGTTCGCTGATCTGCGAGCTCATCGAGCACAGCTGGTGGAAGCGCTCCAGCCGGGTCGCGCTGGCGCGGAAGCGCTCCGAAAGTGACTTGCCGTCCCCGTCCTCGGGTCTGCGCAGGGCCTCGGGGGAGACCAGGTGGTCCGACACCAGCCGCAGCGCCCGCCTGCGCGCGTCGCCGGCGCCGGACGCCAGGAGCCTGCGCCAGTCGATGCCCGACAACAGGCCGCAGATGGTGTCGTACTCGTTGCGGACCTCGGTGATGGCGCGGTCGATGTCCCGGCCCAGGGTCCTGTCCTCCCGGTCGCGGGGGGAGTACTCCTCCAGCGCCTTGCGGAGGTTCTCGGACAGCGGGGCGTAGCCCACCAGCAGCCCGTCCTGCTTGTCGCGGAACCGGCGGTTGACGCGGGCCAGGGCCTGCATCAGGTTGGCGCCGCTCATGGAGCGGTCCATGTACATGGTGTGGATGGGCGGTGCGTCGTACCCGGTCAGCAGCATGGAGTGGACGATGAGCAGCTGGAGCTCGTCGTCGGGGTCCTTGGCGCGGGCCTGGACGACCCTGTGCTCGGAGGGGCGCATGGCGTGGGCCTTGAGCTCGGGCGAGTCGGAGGGCTCGCCGTGGAAGACCACCTTCATCACGCCCGTGTCCGGGCCGGTGCCCACCCAGTCCGGGCGCAGCTCGGCCAGGGCGTCGAACACCCGCACGCACACCTCGCGGTTGGCGCACACCAGCATGGCCTTGCCCGGGCCGCCGAGGTAGGGGCGGACCAGCCTGGAGCGCTCCTCCCAGTGGTCGACCAGGTCCTGGGCGAGCTCGGCCACCCGGTCGGGGGCGCCGTAGATGCTGGTCATCTTGAGCGCGGCCTTGAGGGCGCGGCGGCGCTCGGCGTCGTCCATGGCGGCGGTGAGCGTGTCCGCCTGGGCGTCGATGTCGGCGGGGTCCACGTCCTCGGGGAGGGAGATCTCGATGAGCCGGGGTTCGTGGTAGACGCGGACGGTCGCCCCGTCCTCGACCGCGCGGCGCAGGTCGTAGACGTCGATGTAGTCCTCGCCGGCGCCGAACACCTCGCGGGTGTTGGCGTCGGCGTGGGAGAGGGGGGTGCCGGTGAAGGCGAGGAGGGTGGCGTGGGGGAGGGCGTCGCGCAGGTGGCGGGCGTAGCCGTCGAGGCTGTCGTAGTGGCTGCGGTGGGCCTCGTCGACGATGACGAGGATGTTGCGCCGCTCGGACAGGAGGGGGTGGTCGGCCCCGGACTCGCGCTCCTCCCTGGTGCGGCCGAACTTCTGGAGGGTGGTGAAGACGATCCCGCCGGTGTTGGTGTTGGTGAGCACCTCGCGCAGCCGCTGGCGGGTGTCGGCCTGGACGGGGTCGGTGCCCAGCAGGTCGCGGCTGGCCTGGAAGGTGCCCAGGAGCTGGTCGTCTAGGTCGTTGCGGTCGGTGACGACCAGGACGGTGGGGTTGTTCAGGGCGGGTTCGCGGGCGACCAGGCCGCTGAGACAGACCATCTCCTCGGACTTGCCGGAGCCCTGGGTGTGCCAGACGACGCCGGCCTGGCCGTTGGTGCGGGAGGCGCGGACCACGGCTTTGAGGGCCTTGGTGACGGCGAAGTACTGGTGGGCTTTGGCGACGCGCTTGCCGTGCCGGTTGCCGCCGGTGGTGAAGTTGACGAAGTTGCGGGTGAGGTCGAGGAAGCGGGCGTGGTCGAACAGCCCGCGCAGTGCGAGGGCGAGGGGACCCGGATCGTCGACGGGGTCGTACTCGAAGTCGGGGCTGGTGGGCGGGTTGCCGTTCGCGTCGACGTTCCAGGGGGCGAAGTGCTCGAACGGCGTGAAGGGGGTCCCGTACTTGGCGGTGATGCCGTCCGAGACCAGGCAGAGCACGTTGTAGCGGAAGGCGGCGGGGAACTCCTCGGCGTAGGTGCCGAGCTGGGCGTGGGCGCGGGCGAGGGTGGCGCGGGGGTCGGAGCCGTTCTTGAGCTCGACGACGGCGAGGGGGAGGCCGTTGACGTAGAGGACGACGTCGAAGCGGCGCTCGTGGTCGTCGTCGAGCAGGCGTACTTGGTTGACGGCCCGGAAGGTGTTGGCGTGCGGGTCGCGGAAGTCGACGAGCCGGACGGTGGGGGAGTGCTCGGCGCCGAACTCGTCGGTGTAGGTGAGGCGGATGCCGGAGGTGAGGTATCCGTGGGCGAGCCTGTTCTCGGGGAGGGGCTCGCGGGACTGGGGGGTGGTGGCCTTGGTGAGCACCCGGTCCACGGCGGAGGGGGGGAGCTCGGGGTTGAGGCGCTCGACGGCCTCGCGGAGCTCGTCGTGGAGGATGAGGTCGTCCCAGGCCCGACGCTTGCCGGAACCCGGGGCGATCCGGGAGCCGTCGGTGGGCAGCCAGGAGAGCTCGCCGAGCTCGTCGAGGGCGTGCTGCTCCCATTCCGCTTCGGTCACCCGCTCCGAGGAGAACTCGGCGGAGGAGAAGGTGGAGGTGGCGGCGGAGCCGTCGCTGTCGGGCCTGGGGGGTCTCATACGTTGTCCTCCACGATTCTTTCGGCGTCCTTGACGCGCAGCTTTCCGGACATCAGTTGGGGGAGAATGGTGTCACGCAGTTCCGCCAGTACCCGGGCTTCAGCCAGGGCGGCATCGGCCTTCTCTTCTAGAGCGGTGAGACGTGCCGCAAGTGCATCGCTGCCCTCAGCGGGGATATCGATTTCGAGCTGGCCTAGTTTTGCCTTGCTCAATTCGGTCTGGCCGGTAGACCCTTCACCGAGGGCTTCAATGCGCTGCTGGGCGGCCAGCATGGCGAAACCACCGACGACAGTCGGGGTTACTTCAGGGTTCACGCGAACAATGGTCACGTGGGAGTCGACCGTGGCTTGGATTGCATGGGACCAGATGGCGACCCGGCCCAGAGTTCCGACTCCGGTGGAATTAACGAGGACATCGCCAGGGCGCAAGGATCGTTCCTGCTGGACGCGTGCAGCCAGAGTGAGACGAGCGGGGTCGAGCAGAACGCGGCCTGCGCGCACGCAGCGCTGATTGAGGACGATCATGCCGTCTTCGTCTTCGGTGTATTTCGGTGCCTGTCCGCGGTTGAGGTAAGTGCTCAGGCCTTCGATCGTGATCGTGCGAGGCTTCGAATCGGCCGATTGCTTGTACAAGGCTACGCCAAGCTTGCGGCTGGTATCAGCGATGCTCTCATTAACCGCGATCTTGTCGTCCAGTGCGCCGAGTGCATCGGCAATTATCTGCTGTTTTTGGGGTGAAGTCCATAGAATTTGAGTTGGATGCACATGATTTCTATTTAGAGTGGGATTTGAAGTTCCGACATCCATGGATAGGAAATCCATCGTTTGCAGGAAGTAGTAGACAAACTTTGGATTGTTTCCCTTGAAGTCTTTGACCCAGAGTGTGGTGTCATGCGGCCAATAATCCGAAGGGAGGTAGAATACTTTTCCAAGGGTCCCCTTGCGGCCGATGACAACTCCAGGTCCAGTGGCCATTGGAGTGTCGTGGTAGCTTCCGATGCCTCCAGAGGAGACTACTGGGATATTTCCAGGGCGCTGTTTTGATCGTGTGATGTCGAATCCGCGTTGCAGGGTGATGACATCGCCAATAGTGCTTTCGTGCCAATCGGTCATCCGATCCTCCCGAGCTGGTCGCGAACGACGGCCTCAAGGCGCTTGGACTCGTCGAAGTGCTCGAAGAGCTCCTTCGTCAGGCGGGCGATCTTCTCGTCCAGCGGTTCGGCATCGGGGTCCTCCACGACCTCTGCCGCTCCCACGTACCGCCCGGGGGTGAGCACGTAGTCGTGCTTGGCGATCTCCTGGGTCTTGGCCGAGTAGGCGAAGCCGGGGACGTTCTCGTACGTCAGTTTCTTCTTCCTCGCGGATGCGGTGCCCCGCCAGGCGTGGAAGGTGTCGGAGATCCGCTCGACCTCTTCAGCAGTGAACACCCGCTCGGTGCGGTTGATCATCTCGCCCATCTCCCGGGCGTCGATGAACAGCACCTCGCCGCGCCGGTCGCTGGTGGCCTCCGCGCCATGCACGCCCTTGTCCTTGGCCAGGAACCACAGGCACGCCGGGATCGCCGTCGTCCGGAACAGGTTCCCCGGCAGCGCCACCATGCACGCCACCATGTCCGCTTCCACGATCGCCTTGCGGATCTCCCCTTCGCCGGATTGCTGAGAGGACATCGACCCATTGGCCAGGACCACACCCGCCACACCTCGGTCGCCCAGCTTGGAGATGATGTGCTGCAACCAGGCGAAGTTGGCGTTACCCGCCGGAGGCACACCGAACCGCCACCGGTTGTCGTCCGTCCGCCGCTCCCACGGGTGGAGGTTGAACGGCGGGTTGGCCATGACGAAGTCGGCCTTCAGATCCGGCAGCTTGTCGTCGGCGAAGGTGTCCGCCCACCGCTTCCCGACGCCCTCCGGGTCCATGCCGTGGATGGCCAGGTTCATCTTGGCCAGCCGCCACGTGCGCTCGTTGGCCTCCTGCCCGTACACCGCGATGTCGTGCGTGTGGTCGCGGCCGCCGTGGTGCTCCACGAACTTCTGTGCCTGCACGAACATGCCGCCCGAACCACAGCACGGGTCGTACACCCGCCCCTTGTACGGCTCCAGGATCTCCACCAGCAGCTCCACCACGCTCTTGGGCGTGTAGAACTCCCCGGCCCGCTTGCCCTCCGCCCGCGCGAACTGCTCCAGGAAGTACTCGTACGTCTCCCCGAGCACGTCCTGCGCGGTCTTGTCCTCGGTCCCCCCGAAGCGGGCGTCGCTGATGAGGTCCACCAGCCCCTTCAACCGCTTCTGGTCCACGTTGTCGCGGTTGAAGATCTGCGGAAGCACACCGGTGAGCGGCCGGTTCTCCGCCATGATCTCGCCCATCGCGTCGTCGATGAGCTTTCCGACACCTCCGGGCGCGCTCGCCGCGTTCTCCGCGATGTACTTCCAGCGCGCCTTCTCCGGAACCCAGAAGACGTTCTCCGCGGTGTAGGAGTCCTGCTCCTCCAGGAAGGCGTCCCGGCGGTGCTCGGGGATGCCCTCCTCCTCCAGTTCCACGGCGATCTCGCGGCGGCGCTCGGCGAAGGCGTCCGAGACGTATTTGAGGAAGACCAGCCCGAGCACGAACTCCTTGTACTGGGCGGCGTCCATGGAGCCGCGCAGCTGGTCGGCGGCCTTCCACAGGATGGCCCGGATCTCCTGGGGCGTGGAGGCGCTGAACAGCTCGCCCTGCTGGGCGGCGGCGCGTTTGCGTGGCGGCATGTGTCGTGTGTTCCTTCTGTTTCGTGATGCTGTGCCCGGCGTCAGCGCGGAGAAGGGCCGAGCCGGGGCAGCGGGGATGGGGATGAAAGTCTGTCAGTCGGCGGGGACGGCCAGGGTCCCGTCGCTGAATCCCGCGGCACTCAGCCGCCGGAGCGTGTCGAGTTCGGCGTACTGCTCGTCCAGCAGCGCCCGTCTGCGCTCGGTCTCGGCGAGGAAGGCGTCCAGCCTCTCCACCTCCTTCGGGTGCAGGTCGGGCAGGACCACCTCGCCGACCCCGCGCAGGGACCGGGCCGCTTCCGCGGGCTGCCCCGCGGCGCAGGCCCCCTCCAGCAGCAGCGCCAGCACCCGGGGGGTGAGCGGCCGCCGGGACGTGCGGTTCACCCGCAGGATCCGGGCCGGGAAGGCCACCACAGAGGCCCCCTCGTGGTCGACCATCACCCCGAACTCCTGGGCGGTCGTGTACACCACGTCCCCAGGTTCGGTCAGGTCCACGTGCGGGTACTCCGCGGCCAGCACCAGCCGGTCGATGCGGCGCCTTCTGCGCGGCGCGCGCCCCAGCACCTCGTCCGGCCCGATCACGTCCAGCTGCCCGCGCGGATCGAGGTGTTCGGCCGCCACACGGTGTCCCTTGACCGGGATCAGACGCTTCTGGCCGACCAGGGCGCTCACGGTGACCCGCTCCGGAGCAGGCCCCACCCGGCGGACGAGGCCGCCGTGCAGAGGACCGCCGGCCTGCGTGTGGGAGTGCGCCCGCTTCTCGGCCTCGGATAGGCGTCCCTCGGCCTCGGCGATCAGCGCCGGCCGGTCGCGGACCGTCTGCGCGCGGATCCGCGACTCCGGTGGAGCCGGGGGGAGGAGGGGCTCGCCGAAGTGTCCGTCCAGGTACTTGATGGTGACCGGTAGGCCATGGCGGGGGTCGTGCCCACTCGTGTGGAGGCCCTCGGCCCGCCACAGCAGGATGTCCTCGGCCAGGTCCCGGACAGCGCTCCCGTTCAAGGCCCGGGAACCGATGTCGTTGACGAGCACTTGGCCGACCGCGGCCGGAACCGGGTCGCGGCGCAGCGTCCACAGGGCCGAGCGGTACCAGGGCCGCCCGGGGTCGGTACCCCCGGGCAGGGTGGTCACCGACTCCACCAGGCGGCTGCGCAGCAGGCGCGAGCGGATCTTCGCCTCATCGGTGTCCAGCGCGCCGACCAGCGCGTCGGCCGGTCCGATGACCACGGCGGTGCGGCCCGGGCGCAGCAGCACGCTCAGATCCTCGATCGCCTCCAGGGCCCGGGCCTTGGACCGGCTCTCCCCGGCCTGGTATGGCAGGAGGGTCACCATCAGGTCGAGGTCGGCCATCGCCTCCTCGATTTCGTTTCCCTCCTGCACGTCCAGGTCGAGTTCGGGTACCCCGGCCAGCAGGAGGCGGCGCCGGGTGAGCCGTGCCAGGTCGGTGCGCTTCTCGGCGGCCAGGACCCGGGCGTCCTCGGGGTCGTCGAGCGCGGACACCAGGTCGTGGAGCAGGTCGCCGCACAGGGCGTTGGGGTCGGCGACGGTGACCGTGCCGTCGGAGGCGGCGTGGCCCACCGGGTCGGCGACCCGGACGGCGAGGCGGCGCAGCTCCGGAGAGAGGGCCCCGGTGTCGGGGCCGGTGAACCCGAGGCGGTGCCGGATGCGCATGAGGTGTTCGTGGGCGCCGCGGGGCGTGTAGGCGGCCTCGACCAGGTCCTCGGCCACGGGGGCGAGGCGGGCGGAGAGCGCGGGGTCCTCGCTCAGCTCGCGGAGGAAGAACTCGTCGTCGGGGTCCATGCGCTCCGCGCGGGCGAGCAGCGCGTCCTGTGTGGTGTCCGAGAGCGGTTTGTCATCCATGAACTGGAGGCACAGCAGCCCGCCGACCACCCGGACCAGCCGCTGGGCGCCGACCTCCTCTGCGAGGCGGACCAGGCCGTGCGCGGCCAGTTCCGGGCCGATCTCTTCGGCCGGGGTGTTGCCCCGCCCGGTGGTGGTGAGCCAGTCGGCGACCGCGCGGCCGTCGTACCAGGTGCGGTTGCCCTGCCGGGACACGGGTGCGGGGAAGTCCGGGTACCGGCGGACCCAGGTGGAGGTGACCGGGCGCTTGACGCCGGCCAGGGCTGCGATGTCGGCCAGGGAGAGCAGCGGGGACGGTGATGGCGTCGGCATCCGGTGCTTTCTCCTCTCTGTGCTGGGGGTGAGAGGTGTGCCGCCACTCTAGAGCAGATCCGGCGGATTTTCTCATGATCCTCTGATAACCAGGGTTATCGGGTTCTCGTATGTCCATATCGTGTGTGTTCGGTTACCGTCCTTGCCACGACGCGGGGAGCGGACGGTCGCCGTCCCGTCCCGCGCCCTTCCGACAGAGCACACGAGCCGGAGCCGTCGCGGCGCCGGAGGACCAGGAGGACCGCCCCCCATGAGCCGACAGCACGCCCGCCCCCGCCGCGCCTCCACCCGCCCGCCGCGCGCTTCCCGGCCGCGCAGCTGCGGCAAGCGCTGGTTCAAGGACCGGATCAGCGCCGAACTCGCCCTCGCCGCCATCCGCCACCACGGCCGGGATCGGTCCGACCGGATGCCCCGGCGCTCCTACGAGTGCCCGGACTGCCGGGGGTGGCACCTGACCTCCAAGCCGGAGCGTCCCCACCTCGGGCGGGCGGCGTCGGCGGGACAGGGCGCGGTCCGCGTTCCCGGGCCGCGGCCGGCGGAACCCCGCAAGCCGGAGGGGGCGGGAAGCCTGCGGACCGGCCCGATGATGCGGGCGCGGCGGATCGTGCAGGGGCTGGAGCCGTGGGTGTCCGCGTTCGCGGGGGAGCACGTCGCCGAACACGGGCGCGGGCCGACCTGGCGGGAGCTGGAGGCGGTGTTCGGCTGGGACCGGTGGGAGGGTGCGCTGGTCATCCGCCACCTGGTGGACGAGGGGTGGCTCCGCGAGGAGGAGGGAAGCCCGTGCCTGCTGCCGTCGCCGGACCTGGGGCGGGACTGAGCCGGGGACGGCGGCCCGCCTCCGTGCCCGTGGCCGCATCGGCGCGTTACCGAAACGGTTCTCCCAAGGTTGGTCGATTCGGATTCACAGCCGGAGAACGCTGTGCGATGATCGCACACATGGGACAGGAACTGAGCTGGGAACTGATTGGGGAACGGGTCAGACTGAGCCGGATCTCCGCCGGGATGTCACAGGGAGAGATGGGTGAGCGCGTCGGTCTGGAGCGCAGTATGGTCTCCAAACTCGAACGCGGAATCCGTCATATCGACGCGGTCGAACTGGCGCGGATCTCCCGTGAGCTCGACTATCCGATCTCCCATTTCCTGAGCGAGCCCCCTGCCGTGGTGTCCCGTCGTGCCGCGGCCGTCGGGGCGGAGAAGATCGCGGCCGATAAGAGCGATTACCGCACCACGGCCCGGCTCGCCGAGTGGCTGAGGGACGTGCGCCAGCTCGTCGAGGAGGAGCTGCTCATCCCCCGGACGCCGCTGCGTTTCCCCGGTTCGGTCACGGACGCCTCCGAGGCGGCCGACGCGGCGCTGTGGCTGCGCGACGAGCTGGGGCGGGGCACCGAACCTCTTGACTCGCTCGCCGAGGAATGCGAGCGGGCCGGGCAGTTCGTCGCCGTGGTGGCGCTTCCCGAAGGAGTCGAGGGGGCCTCCCTCATCGACGGCGACATCGCCGTGGCCATCGTCAATCTCGACCTGGAACCGGGACGGAGGCGCAGCACCGCCGCACACGAACTGGGGCACATGATCCTGGGCGACGAGTTCTCCCCTGACGCGGCGGGAGGCGTGCACGCCTCCCGGCACGAGCGGGAGAAACTGGTCGACGCGTTCGCGGCGGAGTTCCTCCTGCCCAGGGTGACGGCCCGCCAGGCGGTGGTGCGCAAGAACCGGGAGGAGGTGCGCCGCAACCTCGTCCGGTTGGCGGCGACCTACCGGGTCTCCTGGAGTCTGGCCGTGCGTCAGGCCACACCGGAGAAGGGGGAGGGCAGCGAGTTCTGGCAGCAGATGAGGGAACGCACGCCCACGGCGGCGGAGTTCCAGGACTCCCTGGGGTGGAGGCCGCAGCCCGATCTGTCCAAGGTTCGGGTGCCGCCCGCTTACGCTTCCGCGGTCATGCGGGCGCTCGACGAGGATCTGATCACCGTCGTGCGCGCGGTCGAGATGATGCGCGGGCAGGTGGGGCCCGATGAGTTCGACGAGGGCTGAAGGCGTGCACGATTCTTCCCGGGTATTGCTGATCGATGCCGCACCGCTGCTGTACTCGTCCATGATCGACCGCCTCGACGTTCTCGGAAGTGTGCTGCACGGGTACGAATGCCTGACCACTCGTGCGGTCATCGACGAGGTCGAACGCAATGCCGGGCGGGAGGAGGTCGTGCGGCGGGTGCGGTCCGCTGAATGGCTGTCCACCGCAAGCACGGAATCCCTGGCGTACCATGGCCGGTTTCCGATCTGGGCGCAGCGCCTGGGCATGACGAACGAGCACAACATCGGTGAGAGCACGCTGTGCACGTACGCGGATGTCCACGGGGGCACGGTGTACATGGACGACAGGAACGCCCGCAAGGTCGCCGAACGCCATGGGCTCGCGGTCCGGGGGACAGCCGGGCTCGTGGCGGACGCCTGCCGGAGTGGGACGTGGACGGTGCCCAGCGCCTCCCAGTTCCTGGATGCCCTGAAGACGGCGGGTCTTTACCTGCCCTTCGGCGCGGGCGGGTTCGGTGAGTGGGGGCTCGAACAGGATCTGCTGCCGGCGGTGTCCGGTGATCGGGCGGGTGATGGCTGAGCGCACGCGGTCGGGGAAAGCGGCGGTG
>NZ_JBJJBV010000234.1:0-10602 GCF_045446735.1 Nocardiopsis protaetiae | reverse complement strand
GGCCTGGTCGAATGCCGTTGCCGTGCCATCGGCGGGGGTGCGCCGGTCGCCTCCGGGAGGCGGGCGCGCCCCCGCCCGGGCCGGGGCCGCGGTGGAGGCGGGGTGTTCCCGGTGCGGCCGCCCGTACGGGCGGCCGCACCGGACCTGCGAGGGGTCAGGCTCGGGGGTCTGGCTCGACCAGGGCCTTGAGGCGGCCCAGGTGCTCGCGCCAGAACTCCTTGGCCCGGGCGCTCGACTCCGGGTCGGCCAGCCGGGACTGCTCCACCGCCACCGACACCCGGCCGGTGTCCTTGGCGGTGAGGTAGAGGACCACGCGGGTGCCGTCCTCCAGGTCGGCGGTGACCCGCCGGGGCGGGGTGTCCGAGAGCACCGTCAGTTCCAGGCCCGCCAGCCAGCGCTCGCGGATCTCCTGCCGCACGAACGCCGCGAAGATCTCCTCCATCGGCGCGCGCACCGTCTTGGCGGCGGTGGCCGAGTACCCGTCCTTGCGCTGGCCGGGTGCGCGCATCCCGCGCTCCTGCTCGTAGGCGACCGTCAGCGACTGCGCCCACCAGCCCGCGACGCCCCGCTCCTCGACCAGGTGGGCGGCGATCTCCTTGTGGGTGCGCCCGGTGGCGCCCCAGGCGTCCAGCACGGCGAACCACTCGTCGTAGTCGTGGCCGGTGCGCTCGCGCACCGCCTCGGAGGACACCCGGGCCCGCATCGCGGCGGTGGTCCCGGCGGCCCCGGCGCCCTCCGCGGGAACGCTCTGCGTGGTCGCGGTCTCCCCGCGCCCCTCCTGCGTGGGTCGCGACCCGGGGGCGGTCAGGTGGGCGGCGGTGGCCGTCTCCGGACCGGTGACGGCAGGCTTACTCTCTCCGGGCCGAACCCCTTCGGCGGACGGCCGAACGGCGGCCGCCTCCGGAGCCGTGGCGGAAGTGCTCTCCCCGGACCGGACCTGGTCGACGGGCGGCCGAGCGGCGGCGGTCTCCGCCATGGCGGCGGGGGTACTCTTCCCGGTCCTGTTCGCCGCGGCCCGGACCCCGTCGGCGGGCGGCGCGGACAGGCGGGAGGCGGCGGTCTCGGCCATGGCGGGGGCACCCGGCCCGGACGCGCGGACCTGCTCCGCCACGGGACCGGCCCCGTCGGGGATCAGGTGGGCGCGGGCCGCGGTGTAGCTCTCCCCGGTCTTGGCCATGCGGGTGCGCACCTGCTGCTTGAAGGACTTGTGCCTGGTCATGACGGCTCCTCGGCGACAGCGGACCGACCCACGCTCGTCCGCCCCGCCGGTAGGGCACATCAGACCGGCGTCCCGAGGACTCGAAGGTCCCCTTTGCCCCCTCTCAGCCGGCGGCGTGGGCACCGGAACCGGGGGTTGGGCGCGGGACGGCGCCGACTATCAGGATACTGCGCCCCCGCCGGTTTCTCCAGGGGCGCCCACCCCCTGTGGACAAGCGTGAAATGCCTGGTCAGGGGCGGTGGGCGCGGAACAGGACGTGCCCGGTCTCCCCCTCGGGCACGAACTCCTCGGCCTCCACCGCCAGCCCCGCCGCGGTGATCCACCCCCGGTAGTCGGCGGCGTCGCCCTGGCTCCACCACATCGGGACGCCGCCGCCCAGCCAGTCCCGGTCCGTCCCGGTCCAGGCGCGGTGTCCGGCGGTGGCCAGCAGGGTTCCCCCCGGGCGCAGCCACCGGCCGATCCGGCCCAGCAGCGCGGGCTGTTCGGCCAGCGGCAGGTGGATGAGCGCGTACAGGCACACCACCGCGTCCAGGGACTCCTCGGGCAGGTCCAGGGCGGCGGCGTCGGCCCGGTCGAACTCCGCGGCGGGCACCAGCTCGCGCGCCCGGGCGATCTGCACTCCGCTGATGTCCACCCCGCGCACCCGGTGCCCGGCCGCGGCCAGGTCGCGGGCCACCGGGACCCCGGTGCCGCAGCCCAGGTCCAGCACCCGGGCCGCCTCCGGCAGTCGGTCGAGCAGGTCGGTGATCCAGGGGCCGTACTTGGTGTCGCCGCCGAAGGCCTCGTCGTAGCGGTGGGACAGGGCGTCGTAGCCGCGCCGCACGGTCTCCTTGGGGTCCTGGTCCATGCCGGGGACGCTAGCCGGGCGGCCGGGGCCCGGGCGAGGGGTTTTCCGGGCCTCCCCCTTTCCAGCCCCGCCCCTTGCGGCCTCGTCCCGGGCCTCCGCACGGCCCTCGGCCCCCTTCGCCCCCATCCATAAGCCTCGGGTTATCCGGCGTTGCCGAAAGCGGCATTGTTCGCCGAACCGGGTTCGGCCAGGCTCGTGCCGACGCCCCCGGACCCACCCCGGCCATGCCTCGGGCCCGGCCCCGGGTCGGGTCCGGGGCGGCTCAGGGTCATCCCCGATGGATTCCTGGCCGCCCGTGCTAGATTCTGGCCATGCGGTCAAAAAATGAGACGGACGGTCAGAAAAGGTCCTTCATCGAGGAGGCCCGCCGGTCCCAGATCATCGCGGCGGCGATCGAGACCATCGCCGAGGCGGGCTACCCCAAGGCCTCCCTGGCCCGGATCGCGGCCAGGGCACAGGTCAGCAAGGGCGTCATCTCCTACCACTTCGCCGGAAAGGACGAGCTGATGGACCAGGTGGTCACCACGGTCTACACCGACATCGCCGAAACGCTCGTGCCCCGGCTCACCGAGCAGGAGAGCACCCTCGACGTCGTGCGCGCCCACGTCCTGGGGGTGGCCGAGTACGCCCTGGCCCACCCCGAGCGGCTGCGCGCGCTCACCGAGATCTTCGTGCACCACCGCGACGCCGACGGGGTCCCCATCTACGGCTCCATGGCCGCCGAGCCCCTGTACGAGTCCATGGAGGGGCTCTACCGGCAGGGGCAGGAGAGCGGGGAGATGCGGCCCTTCGACGTCCGGGTCATGGCGGTCACCCAGCAGGCGTCCATCGACGCGATGTTCGGCTACTGGATCGCCCGCCCCGACACCGACCTGCTCGCCCACGCCGGCGAGCTCGCCGACCTGCTAGTACGCGCGGTGCGCTCCGACTGAGCCCCGCGCACACCACATCCCCTTCGGACGAGGACACCATGTCACAGCACGCCCCACCCGACACGACCACCGGACCCGGCTCCGTGCCCCGCACCCGCCTGCACTACGTCGACAACCTGCGCGTGGCGATGACCGTCCTGGTCGTGCTCCACCACGCCGCCCTGACCTACAGCAACATCCCGGTGTGGTTCTACCTGGAGCCGGTGGGGGACGCCACGGCCGGGCTGCTGGACCTGTTCATCATCCTCAACCAGACCTACTTCATGGGTCTGTTCTTCCTGCTGGCGGGCTACTTCACGCCCGGTTCGGCGGACCGCAGGGGCGGGCGCGGGTTCGTGCGCGAGCGCCTGGTCCGCCTGGGGGTGCCGTTCCTGCTGTTCGTGCTGCTGGTGCGGCCGCTGCTGATGATCCCGCCGTACCAGAGCGCGGCCGCCGAGGGCCTGATCGGCGACATGCCGTTCTGGTTGTTCGCGATCGTGTCCTACGACCCGGGCCCGATGTGGTTCGTGGAGGTGCTGCTGGTCTTCGGCCTGGCCTACGCGCTCATCCGGCGGCTGCGCCGGGACCGCGCCCAGGAGCCGGCGCCGCGCCCGGCCGACGGCGCGCGGCTGCGCTGGCTGTGGCCGGTGGTGGGGTTCACCCTGGCGCTGGCCGCGGTGTCGTTCCTGTGGCGGTGGGTCAACCCGTCGCCGTACTACTGGCCGATCCTGGGCCTGCCCAGCCCCAACTACCTGCCCCAGTACATCGCGCTGTTCGTGGTGGGCGTCGTGGCGTTCCGCCACAACTGGTTCACCCGCCTGCCCGGCGCGGCCGGGTGGTACGGGGCGGTGACGGCGCTGGTGGCGCTGGTCGCGTTCTTCGTCGGCCAGGGGGTGCTGGCCGGCGGGGCCGAGGTCGCGGCGGGCACCCCGCAGGCGCTGGTCCTGATGGTGCTGGAGACCTTCCAGTCGGTGGGGACGATTCTGGCGCTGCTGGTGTTCTTCCGCCGGTTCGTCACCGGCGGCGGCCCGGTGGCCCGGTTCCTGTCCGACAACGCGTTCGCGGTGTACGTGCTGCACCCGCTGGTGCTGGTCGCCGGAGGGGTGCTGCTGGCCGGGTGGGAGGCGCCGGCGGCGGTGAAGTTCCTGGGCCTGTCCGCGTTGGCGGTGCCGGGCTGCTGGGCGCTGGCCGCGGCGGTCCGGGCGATCCCGGGTGCCAAGAAGATCCTCTGACCATCTGACCAGGGGTGAGGGGGCCGTCCCGTGTGGGGCGGCCCCCTTTTTTCGCGTGCCCGCCAGGGGCCGGGGCCGCTAGGGTGCGGGGATCGAGACGCCGTGGATTCAGCAGACCCGTGGAAAGGACCCGTGTGGCCACCCAGAAGGAACGCATGCTCGCCGGTGAGCTCTACCAGGCCGACGACCCCGAGATCCAGGCCGACGTCATGCGCGCCGAGCGCCTCATGGCGCGCTTCAACAACGCCTCCGTCGACGACCCCGGCCGCCGCGAGGTCCTGGCCGAACTGCTGGGGGAGCTGGGCGAGGACGCCTGGATCCGGCCGCCGCTGCGCGTGGACTTCGGCACCAACATCACGTTCGGCCCGCGTTCGTTCGCCAACTTCGGGGCGGTGATGCTGGACGTGGCGCCGATCCGGATCGGCGCGGACGTGCAGATCGGCCCCAACGTGCAGCTGCTGACGCCCACGCACCCGATCGAGCCGGGCCCGCGCCGCGACAAGTGGGAGGCGGCCGAGCCCATCACCATCGGCGACAACGTGTGGCTGGGCGGCGGCGTCATCGTCTGCCCGGGGGTGAGCATCGGGGAGAACACGGTGGTGGGCGCGGGTGCGGTGGTCAGCCGCGACCTGCCCGCGAACGTGGTCGCGGTGGGCAACCCGGCCCGGGTGATCCGCGAGATCGACCCCGACGCCTGACCGGGACCCGCCCCCGGCCCGGCGTGGAGGAGAGGGGGCCGTCCCCCGGTGTGGCGCCACCGGGGGACGGGGTCGGCGGGCCCCGGTCAGGAGGCCGCGGCGGTGGATTCCCCGGTGGCGAACTGGGTGCGGTACAGCTCCGCGTAGCGCCCGCCCAGGGCCAGCAGCGCGGTGTGGTCGCCGCGTTCGACGATGCGTCCGTCCTCCACGACCAGGATGGTGTCGGCGGCGCGGACGGTGGCCAGCCGGTGGGCGATGACCAGGGCGGTGCGCCCCTCCAGGGCCTCGGACAGGGCGGCCTGGACGGCGGCCTCGGAGGTGGAGTCCAGTGCCGAGGTGGCCTCGTCCAGGATGACCACCTCGGGGTCGCTCAGCAGCAGCCGGGCGATGGTCAGGCGCTGGCGCTCCCCGCCGGAGAACCGGTAGCCGCGCTCGCCCACGACGGTGTCCAGGCCGTCGGGCAGGGACGCCACCAGGTCGGCCAGGCGGGCGCGGCGCAGGGCGTCCCAGATCTCGGTGTCGGCGGCGTCGGGGCGGCCCAGGGTGAGGTTGGCGCGGATGGTCTCGTGGAACAGGTGGCCGTCCTGGGTGACCATGCCCAGCGCGGAGCGGATCGAGGCGAAGGACAGCCCGCGCACGTCGTGCCCGCCCAGGCGGACGGTGCCGGAGTCGGGGTCGTACAGGCGCGGGGCGAGCTGGGCGATGGTGGACTTGCCGGCCCCGGAGGAGCCGACCAGGGCGACGGTGGTGCCGGGCTCGACCGTGAAGGACACCTCGTGCAGGACCTCGCGGCCCTCGGAGGGGTCCAGGACGGCGACCTCCTCCAGGGAGGCCAGGGACACCTTGTCGGCGGCGGGGTAGGAGAAGGACACCCGGTCGAACTCCAGGGACACCGGGCCGGGCGCCAGGTCGGCGGCGCCGGGGACCTCGCGCACCAGCGGCTTCAGGTCCAGGATCTCGAAGACCCGGCTGAAGGCGACCAGGGCGCTCATGACCTCCACGCGGGCCCCGGCCAGGGCGGTCAGCGGCGCGTACAGGCGGGTGAGCAGCATGCCCATGGCCACGACGGTGCCGGCGTCGAGGCCGCCGGACAGGGCCTGGAAGCCGCCCAGCCCGTAGACCAGGGCCAGTGCCAGGGCCGAGACCAGGGTCAGGGCGGTGAAGAAAACCTCCTGGACCATGGCGGTGCGCACGCCGATGTCGCGGACGCGGTCGGCGCGGCGGGCGAACTCGGCGGATTCGCGCTCGGGGGAGCCGAAGAGCTTGACCAGGGTGGCGCCGGGTGCGGAGAACCGCTCGGTCATCTGGGTGCTCATGGCGGAGTTGTGCTGGGTGCGTTCGCGTTCGATGCGGGCCAGGCGGGCGCCCATGCGGCGGGCGGGGTAGACGAACACGGGCAGCATGGCCAGGGCGGCCAGGGTGATCCACCAGGACAGGGTGAGCATCACGGCCAGTGCCAGGACGAGGGTGACCAGGTTGCTGACCACTCCGGACAGGACGCTGCTGAAGGCGCGCTGGGCGCCGATGACGTCGTTGTTGAGGCGGCTGACCAGGGCTCCGGTGCGGGTGCGGGTGAAGAACGCGACCGGCATGCGCTGGACGTGGTCGTAGACGGTGGTGCGCAGGTCCAGGATGAGGCCTTCGCCGAGCCCGGCGGACAGGCGCCGCACGATCAGGCCCAGGGCGGCCTCCAGCAGGGCGACGGCGGCGATGAGCCCGGCCAGCAGCAGGACGGTGCGGGGCGCTCCGGCGTTGACGATGGTGTCCACGACCCGGCCGGCCAGCAGCGGGGAGGCGACGGCCAAGACGGCCACGGCCACGCTCAGGGCGAGGAACCAGGTCAGGACGCGGGTGTGGGGCCGGGCGAAGGCGGCGATGCGGCGCAGGACCGGTAAGGAGAAGGGACTGCGGTCCTCGCGGGCGTGCATGGCGTGGTAGATCGAGTTCCACGCGGCCATCTCCATGCTCATGGGCGGTCACCGGTTCCGTTCGCGGGAGGTTGCGGATACGGGAACGCTATGACCTCAACCAATGTTGAGGTCAATCCGTGCGCCCGCGCCTCCGCGCTCAGCCGACGAGGACGCCGAACCGCTCCAGGGCGCCGGTGAGCCACAGTCCCTGGCGCAGCACCAGGAAGCCGACGATGCCCACGATCCAGGGCAGGGCCTCGCGCCCGCCCGACTCCACCTTGGTCCGCCACTTCTCCAGGCGGGGGCGCAGCCGCTCGCCCAGCAGCCGGTGGCCGAGGTAGAGGAGCAGGCCCGGCGTGATCATGACGAGGGTGTAGGCGGCGAGCATCGGCAGCCAGGCGGCGGGGGACAGGCCGGCGGTGGTCATGATGCCGATCGCGCCGAAGTAGGGCAGGGCGGTGGCCCCCTCCAGCAGGCCGGTGCCCAGTCCCAGGGCGATCATCGCCCCGGTGCGCAGGGAGTCCGGGCGCCGGGTGCGCGGCTCGGTGGACATGAAGAACGAGTACACCAGCGCCGCGCCGCCCGCGGCGGTCAGGACCCAGCCCAGGGCGGTGTCGTCGAGCAGGTCGCCGACCCGGTCCAGGGCCAGGCCCGCGCCGAGCATGAGCGCGCAGCCCAGGGCGAAGTAGAACGCGGCGACGGTGCCCAGGTAGGCCAGCAGCGGGCGGGCGACCGAGCGCGATCCGCTCAGGACCACGAACAGGGAGACGCCGATGACGGCGGGGCTGAGGGTGTCCAGCAGGGCCAGTCCGGCGACCGGCAGCAGGACGTTCAGGGATGGCACGGGGGGTTCCTCCTAGCTTTTTCACACGGCTGTGCGAAATAAAATAACACGGATGTGTTAAAAAGGTGGCATGCCGAAGATCGTCGACCATGAACAACGTCGCCGTGAGCTCGCCGACGCCCTGTGGCGGATCGTCGCCGCCCAGGGCCCGGCCGGGGTGTCCATCCGCTCCGTGGCCGCCGAGGCGGGCTGGTCGCCGGGGGCGCTGCGCCACTACTTCCCCACCCGCGAGGAGCTGCTGCTGTTCGCGATGGACCTGTCCGAGGCGCGGGCGGTGGAGCGGATCACCCGCCTGCACGAGCGCCTGGACCCCGGCCTGCCCCTGCTGGAGAGGGTGGCCGCCTACGCCGAGCAGCTGGTGCCGCTGGACGACGAGCGCCGGGCCGAGTACCGGGCCTGGGAGTCCGCCGGGATCCTCAAGGAGCAGGACCGCGACCGCGATCGCCGCTGGCAGCAGCAGCGCGGGCTGTACCGCCACCTGGTCTCGGCGCTGGCCGGGGTCGAGGTGGGGGAGGACCCCGAGCGCCCCCACGCCGACCCCTGGGTGGAGGAGTGGTCCCAGCACCTGCAGTCGATCGTGGACGGCCTGGCCCTGCAGCTGATGGTCACCCCCGGCATGACCGACCCCGAGGACTGCCGCCGGCGGCTGCGCGCCTTTTTGGCCCGGGTCGCCGAGGCGGCCGCCCACCGTGAGAAGAACGCGGAGAATGGCGGCTGAATCGACCTTTGGTGGTCGATGTGGTGAAGGTCCGGATTCCGGGCACTGTGTTCGGGCCGTTAGGGTGTGAGCCCAGCTACACACCACGGGGGAGGCACGGGTGAGCACGGGCAGCACGGAGAAGGCCACCGGTCCGGAGTTGACCTACCGCCGAGCCGAGCGGGCCGACGTGCCCGCCCTGGTCGAGCTGGTCAACTCCTGCTACCGCGGCGACTCCTCCCGCCAGGGGTGGACCACCGAGGCCCACCTGCTGGAAGGCCAGCGGGTGGACGCCGACGGGCTGGCCGCGCTGCTGGAGCGCACCAACACCCTCATCCTGCTCGCCGAGGCCGACGGCGCCCTGGTGGCCTGCTGCGAGCTCCAGCGCGGGGTCAACGGCGCCTACTTCGGGATGTTCTCGGTGCGCCCCGACATCCAGGGCGGCGGCCTGGGGCGGCGCGTCCTGGCCGAGGCCGAGCGCACCGCCTCCCAGGAGTGGGGCTGCCGCCTCATGCGCATGAAGGTCCTCAAACAGCGCCCGGAGCTGATCGCCTGGTACGAGCGGCGCGGCTACACCAACACCGGCCGCACCGAGCCGTTCCCCTACGGGGACGAGGCGCTCGGGCTGCCGCGCCGCGACGACCTGGCCTTTGTGGAGCTGACCCGGGAGCTTCCCGCCTAGCGGGGCGGACCGGCGGGTCCGCCGACCGCCGGGGCGGCCCCGGGTCAGGAGCCGTCGGCTCCGGCCTCCAGGTTGGCCGACATCCGCTCCAGGACGTCCACTGCCGCCCGGTACTCCTCGGCTCCGATACCGCGCGAGATGCGCTCGCGGGATGCTTTGACCTTGGCGAACAGGTCCTCGTGCGCCCGCCGGCCCGCGGCGGTCAGCTCCAGGGCGACCAGTCCCTCCAGCCAGCCGCGCCGGCGCAGCTCCTCCACCGCGGGGGCCGCGCTCATCTCGCTCTCGTCCAGGAACGCGGCGAGCCTGCGGTCCAGGTCGGCCAGGGTGCCGGGCTCCTCGTACAGGGAGTGGAGCACCTGCCAGTGGCGGCGGCCCAGCGACTCGGTGGCCAGGGTCCGGTCGAAGTCGTTCTCGATGAGCCGGTCCAGGTGCTTGAGCCAGTAGCCGATGGGCAGGTCCGACATCTCTCCCCCTTTGGAGACAGTCACTTACTATCGACACCGGTAAAGATACATCTTTATGGGTCCGGTGTCTTCCCCCGTGTACGTCCTACCCGCCCGCTAACGTGACCGACATGTCCGACACCCCCGCCCCGCTGCGCATCCTCCGCGGTGGCGGCGGGCCGCCGGTGCGCTATGAGGCCATCGCGACCGGCCTGCGCACGGTGGCCGACCACGCCCTGGAGCCGGGCGCCACCGTGCACATGCCGCGCGTCGGCTGCGGCCTGGCCGGCGGCAGGTGGGAGCGCGTGGAGCCGCTGGTGCGCGGGGCCCTGTGCGCGCGGGGCGTGGCGGTGACCGTCTACGACGTGGACTGACCGGCGGACCGGTCGGCGGGCTGCCGGTCGGCGGGTTCGTGGACGGTGACCGTTCCGGCGGCGCCGTCCACGGTGATCGTCTGACCGGTGCGGATGCGCTCGGTGGCGTCGGGGACGCAGATCACCGCGGGGATGCCGTACTCCCTGGCCACGGTCGGCCCGTGCGCCATCACCGCGCCGGTCTCGGTGACCAGGCCGCCCGCGGTGAGGAACAGCGGCGTCCAGCCCGGGTCGGTGGTGGGCGCGATGAGGATCTCGCCGGGCTCGACGGACGCCTTCGCCGGGTCGCGGACCACGCGGGCGCGGCCGGTGACCCGTCCGGGGGCCGCGCCCGCGCCGGTGAGCGCGGGGCCGCCCGAGGTGCGGGCGGGCAGCAGGGCCTCCACGTCGGTGCCGTCGGAGAGCAGGGCGACGGGGACCCGGCGGCGGCGCAGCTCCCGGGCGTGGCGGGTGCGCCGCTGGGTGATCGCATCGCGCGGGTCGTGGCCGTGTTCGGCGATGGCGCGCAGCTCGGGCAGGTCGCAGAACATGACGTCGTCGGCGCGCTCCAGGAGCCCCCGCGCCTGGAGGTGGGCGCCGATCAGCAGCAGGCGGCGGCGCCGGTCGCGCAGCGCGTACAGTCCGGCGAACTTGCCCGCCTCGCGCAGCCCGGCCAGCTCGCGGGCCCGGCGCAGGAAGAAGGCGGCGATGCGGCCGCGCACCGGACGGGCGCGGCGCGCCCGCTCGGAGAGTTCGGCGAGCATCG
>NZ_JBJJBV010000233.1:0-10766 GCF_045446735.1 Nocardiopsis protaetiae | reverse complement strand
CCGCCGCGGGCAGGGGAAGGGGAGGGGTTCGGAAGGTGAGCGCTACAGGGCGGGGGTGAACTCGCTGGAGTCGCCCACCAGGGCCCGGCTCGGGCGGCCGTCGACGCCCACGGGGACGTCGCCGCCGACGGTGATGCGGTGCAGCAGGCGCGGCTCGTCGCCGTAGTCGGCGACGGCGTAGTGCTGGGTGGCGCGGTTGTCCCACACCGCCACGTCGCCCTCGCGCCAGCTCCAGCGCACGGTGTTCTCGGGCCGGGTGACCCGGTGCTGGAAGAGCTCGAACAGGTGGGTGAAGTCCTTGGTGCTCAGCCCGGAGAAGTGCTGGGCGAAGTGGCCCAGGAAGAGCACCCGCTCCCCGGTCTCGGGGTGCACGCGCACCACCGGGTGCTCGGTCTTGTAGAGGATGGAGACGAACTCCTCGCGGTACTTCTTGAGGTCCTCGCCGAGTTCGCGCTCGGGGGCGACGGCCGCGTAGTCGTAGTCGTTGGTGTGCACGGCGCGCAGGCCGTCGGCCAGGTCCTTGAGGCTCTGGGGCAGGTCCTCGTAGGCGGTGGCGGTGTTGGCCCACACGGTGTCGCCGCCGTGCGGCGGCAGGTGGATGGCGCGCAGCACGCTGGCCTGCGGCGGGCGGTCGACGAACGTGACGTCGGTGTGCCAGCTGTTGGCCTTGCCGCGTTCGGAGTCGATGGGCAGGACGTGGTGGTCCTTGCCGAACGCCTTGCCGGTGGTGGGGTGCGGGGTGGTGAGCGGGCCGAGCAGGGCGGCGAACCCGGCCTGGGTCTCGTCGGTCAGGTGCTGCTGGTCTCGGAAGAAGATCACCTTGTTGGCCAGCAGGGTGCGGCGGATCTCCGCGACGGTCTCCTCGGCCAGGTCGGGGCCGATGCGGACACCGGAGATCTCGGCGCCGATGCGACCGGCGACCCGGCGGACGGTCAGGTCCGTGGTGGTGCTCACGGGCGGGCTCCTTAACAGGGGGCGGGAGTGCGCGGCGGTCACCTCACGCGTCCGGTCGCGGTCCGTTCGCGGCGAGTGGCACGACAGTACGTCCCACACTGTGGAAAAGTCAACCAAGTCAGTAGGAATACTAGGTTTTGGTTCGCGGGAAGCCCGGGACCGGGCGCGCGGGAGGCGCCGCGTTAGGTTGGTGCCCGGGCCCGCCGCCCGGGCGGGTCGCCCGACCGCACCGGGAGGAACCACCGTTGACCGACAGGACCCAGGCCTTCGACGGGCTCACCGACAGCTACCGCCGCTTCCGCCCCGGCTACCCCGCGGACATCACCGGGCACCTCCGCGAGCACGTCCTGGCCGGAACCGGTGAGCCCCGGCTCCTGCTCGACGTCGGTTCCGGCACCGGGATCTCCACCCGCACCCTGCGCCACCTGTTCGGACCCGGGCCCCGCGTGGTCGGTGTCGAGCCGGGCCGCGCCATGCGCGGCACCGCCGCGGAGGAGGCCGACGGCCTGGAGTACGTGGACGGTCGCGCCGAGGCGCTCCCCTTCCCCGACGGATCCGCCTCCCTGGTCCTGGCCGCCCAGGCCGTGCACTGGTTCGACCGGCCCGCGTTCTACGCCGAGGCCGCCCGCGTCCTGGCCCCCGGCGGCACCGCCGCCGTCCTGCACAACGACCGCGACTGGGAGTCCAGCGACTTCGTCGACGCCTACGAGGGCCTGCTGGAGAAGTACGGCGACGACTACCGGCGCGACTACCGGGTGTTCGACACGGTGGGGGAGATGAACGCCGCCGACGGCCTGGCCGACGCGGTCGGTTACTCCACCGCCTGGACCCGGGAACAGGACCTGGACCGGCTGCTGGGCGGCGCCCTGTCCTCCAGCAAGGTCGCCGCGGTCGTCCGCGCCCTGGGCGAGGACGCCACCCGCGCGGCCATCACGGACCTGGCCCGCGCCCACTTCCCGGACGGGCGCATCCGCGTCCCCTACGTCACCCGCCTCTTCCTCGCCCGCCGCCTCTGAGACCGGCCCGGGCGGGCTGGAGCGGCGGGCTTTGCCGGATGCAGAAGGCCCCCTGACATTGCCGGGAGCCGCCCCCGGGAAGGGTCCCGCCGATCGGGCCCGACAGCCGGGCCCGGCGACGACGGGAGAACGCACACCCATGTCACAGCTCATCGTCCTCGGCGTGGCCGACCGCGACGCCGCCGAACACGCCCTGGACATCGCCGCCGACCTCAACAAGCAGCAGCTGCTCCGGCTGGAGGACGCCGCCTACGCCTACAAGGACGACAAGGGCCGCCCCCGCATCCAGCAGACCGTGAGCACCACCGGCATGGGCGCGGCGGGCGGCGCCCTGTGGGGCACCCTCATCGGCCTGATCTTCCTCAACCCGCTGCTGGGCCTGGCCGTCGGCGCCGCCACCGGCGCCGTCGCAGGCAAGCTCACCGACATCGGCATCGACGACGACGTGATCAAGCAGATCGGCTCCCACCTTGAGGACGGCCGCGCCGCCGTCTTCCTGCTCGCCGACATCAACACCGCCGACCGCGTCATCGACGCGTTCAAGCCGCTGCGGCCCACGGTCATCCAGACCAACCTGTCCAAGGACGACGAGCGCGAGCTCGTCGAGGCCCTACAGGCCTGACCGCCGCCCGGGGACCCGCCGCACCGCGGCGGGTCCCTCCACGTCCGGGGCCCTCCTGTCCTGACCCGGGGCGGGTCAGGCGGGGCGTGAGCGCAGGCGGCGCAGCATGCGGGCGTCGCCGAACCCGACGGCGCGGGCGGCGGCCTCCACGGTCTCGCCCGCGCCGATCAGGTGCTCGGCGTGCTCCAGGCGCAGCCCCTGCTGGTAGCGAAGCGGGGTGAGCCCGGTCGCCGCCGCGAACAGCCGGGTCAGCGTCCGCTCGCTCACCCGCGCGGCCGCGGCCAGCTCCGCCAGCGGCAGCGGTTCGCGGAACCGGGCGTCGATGAGGTCCTGCACCCGGTGCACCGCGTCCACCAGGTGCCCCCGGTGCCGCAGCATCACCCCGGCCTGCGGCTCGTCGCCGTTGCGGCGGGCGTACACCACCATCTCCCGGGCGATCGCCGCGGCCGCCGACGGCCCGTGCCGCACGGTGATCAGGTGCAGGGCCAGGTCGATGCCGCTGGCGATGCCCGCCGAGGTGAGCACACCGCCGTCGGGCACGTACAGCACGTCGGGCACCACCCGGGCGCGCGGGAACCGGCGGGCCAGCAGGTCCTGGAGGGCGTGGTGGGTGGTGCAGCGCCGCCCGTCCAGCAGCCCGGCCTCGCCCAGGGCGAAGGCACCCGAGCACACGCTCGCCACCGTCCCGCCCGCCGCGCGGTGGGCGGCCAGCGCCCTGCCCTGCCCCTCGGTCAGCACCCGGCGGGGCGTCTCCCCGCCCGCCCGCCACCCCGGGACCACCACCAGGTCGCCGGGGGAGGTCGGCGGGTCGTCGGTGGCCACCCGCAGGGCCAGGCCCTGCGCGGTGACCACCTCCTCGTGCGCCGCGCTGTAGCGCACCTCGTACCCCAGGCCCAGATCGGCCGCGGTGGAGAACACCTGCGCCGGGCCGGCCAGGTCCAGCAGGTGCACGCCCGGGATGAGGAGAAAACTGACGAGGGTCACGATCCGGTCAGTCTACGCCGACGACCTCGGCGACCGTGGCGATGCGCGCGAACCGCCCCGACAGCGCGTACACGGTGCGCGTGACGACGTCCTCCGTGCCCAGCGTGAGCGGGTCCGCGAGGATCTGCGCCAGCGTCCGCCCCGGCTGCGACCCGGGCGCCTGGATCGGCTCGGTGGCGGTGGCGTCCACCACGAAGGTGACGTCGTACCCCAGGTCGGAGGCGGCCCGGGTGGTGGTCTCGCAGCACTGCTCGGTGCGGATGCCGCAGACAGCCACCTCCGACACCCCCCAGCCGTTGAGGATCCGCTGTAGGTCGGTGCCGCCGAACGCGCTGTGCACGGTCTTGTGGAGCACCGGCTCGCCCTCCTGGGGCTTGAGCCCGTCCATGAGCTCCACGAACCCGACCGCGGGGTCGAACGCGTTGCCGGTCCCCGGCTCGGTGTGCAGGACCCACACCACCCGGTCGCCGCGCCCCCGGGCGTGCGCCACGAGCAGGCCGACGTCGTCGGCGACGTCGGGGTTGGAGGAGGCCTGCCAGGTCTCCCGCTGGAGGAAGGACTTCTGTGTGTCGACCACAAGGAGTGCTCTCGTCATGCCCCGATCCTCCCGCGCGGCCCCCGCGTCCCGACAGGCACGATCGGGGCCGCCACCGGAACGATCCGGTCAGTCGAGGCGCTTCTTGAAACCCAGGTGCGAGGGCGTGTAGCCGAGGCGCTCGTAGAACCGGTGGGCGTCCTCGCGCGCCCGGTCGGAGGTGAGCTGGACCAGCACGGCGCCCCGGGCGCGGGCCGCCCGCTCCACCCACTCCATGAGCGCGGTGCCCAGGCCGGTGCCGCGTTCGCCGTCGTGCACCCGCACCGCCTCAACCTGGGCCCGCAGCGACCCCTGCCGGGACAGCCCGGGGATGAACGTCAGCTGGAGGGTGCCCACCACCCGGTCGCCGCGGCGCAGCACCGCCAGGAACTGGTTCGGGTCGGCGTCGATGTCCTCGAACGCCCCCCGGTACACCTCGGGCTCGTCCGGCGACTCCCGGGAAGCGCCCAACTGATCATCGGCGAGCAGCCGGACGATCGCCGGCACGTCCTCGAACCGGGCGCGGTCCACGACCACCCCTGACACCAGTTCCTCCACCGCGATGCCGTGTCCCACATGCACTCCTTCGTCCGGTTTCTGAAACGTCCCCACCCTGCCACAGGCCGGGGCCCCGCCCCGGCGCGGCCCTTGCGATGCGGCGCCCGCGGGCCTCGATTACAGTCGATCCATGGACGCCGAGCGGTTGACCGATCTGGCCCGCGCCACCGAGGACACCGACCCGCTGGTGGGGCTGGACGCCACCGTGCGCATGCGCACGGAGATGGAGCGGCTCGAAGCCGTCCTGGTGCGCCGCGCCCGCAACCAGGGCGCCACCTGGGAGCGGATCGCCGACGCCCTGGGGGTGTCCAAGCAGGCGGTCCACAAGAAGTACCGGGGCGGCCTCTTCGGCTGACCCGGACCGGGTCCCGTCAGGGCGTCCGGCGGACCGCGGCGGCGAACCGCTCCATCCGGCCGCCGAACCCCTCCCACTCCCCGAACCACACCGCCACGGCGTCCGCGCCCTCCCGCGCCAGCCCGCGGTACAGGTCCACGGCCCGCCCGAACTCCGCCTCCCCGCCGGCCCACGCGATCCGGGTCTGCGCCCGCACCGGGCGCCCGGTGAGCTCCCGCAGCCGGTCGCGGCGGCGCGCGAAGCCCGCGGCGTCCAGGCCCACCCCCTGCCAGGCGTCGCCCAGGGCGGCGGCCCGCGCCAGGGCGGGCTCGGAGGCGCCGCCCACCGTCAGCGGCAGCGGCGAGGCCGGTCGGGGTTCGAACACCCCCCGCTCGTAGGAGTGGAACCGCCCCCGGAAGGGCCCCTCCCCCTCGAACAGGTGCCGCAGCAGCCGCAGCACCTCGTCGGTGCGGGCGCCGCGCGTGGCGAAGTCCGCGCCCACCGCCGCGAACTCCTCCCGCGACCAGCCGACCCCCACCCCCAGCACGAAACGCCCGCCGGACAGGGCGTGCAGCGTCGCCGCCTGCTTGGCCAGGGTGAACGGATCGCGCATCGGCGCCACCAGCACCGACGTGCCCAGCCGTACCCGTTCGGTTCGGGCGGCCAGGTGGGCCAGCGTCACCAGCGGCTCGTACACGCCGCCGAAGGTCGTTCCGTAGGGCTCGGGCGGGAGCAGGTGGTCGGGCAGCCACAGGGTGTCCGCCCCCAGGGCCTCGGCCCGCAGCGCGAGGTCGGTGAGGACCCGCGGCGGCATGGCCGGGGACTCGTCGGGCAGCACCACCTGGAAACGGGTCGCGGTCACGGGGTCCGGTTCGCTCATGCCCCGAACGTAGACCGTGCCACCGGTGTGAGGGTCAAGCCCCGCCGCCCTGCCACCCCTCCGCCCCGCGGGGCTCAGCGCCCGCCCGGGAGGGTGACCGTGACGATCACCGCCCGGTGGTCGCTGCCGGCCACCTCCACCACCTCCAGGTCGTCCACCCCCATCGCCGGGTCCACCAGCACGTGGTCGATGGTCACCGGCGGCAGGGTGCGGCCCAGCACCGGCCAGGTCGGGCGCATGCCCTCGCCCAGCGCGGCCGCCGCGTCCAGGTAGCCCGCGTCCAGCACCTCGCGCAGGGCGGCGTGGTCCAGGGTGGCGTTGAAGTCCCCGGCCAGGATCCGCCGCACACCCTGCGGCGGGGGAGCGGTCAGCGCCGCCATCTCCGCCTCCCAGTTCGCGACGAACCCCGGGTCCAGCGGGGGAGGCGTGTGCACCGACACCACCTCCACCGCCCCGCCGTACTCCGCGTCCGGGACCTCCAGCGCGGCGATGGGCATGGCGAACCCGTTCGGTCCCCGCAGCGACCCCGCGTCGGTCAGCGGCAGCGCCGCGTGCACGGTGCTCCCCGTCACCCCGGGACCCGAGTGGTCGACGACGTACGGCAGCAGGTCGTCGAGCCCGGAGGCCGTCAGGTCGGCCAGCACCTCCGGGGTGGCCTCCTGGAGCGCCAGCACGTCCACCTCCTGCTCGCGGACCAGGTCGACGATCTCATCGACCCGCGCCCCGCCGCCCAGGGCGTTGAACGTCATCACCCGCAGCGCGGGCCCGCCCATGTCGGTCACCGCGAAGGTCACCGCTCGGGGCAGCACCGCGGCCACGAGCACCGTGGCCGCCACGGCGAGGACCGCCAGGCTGACCCACCGGCGCAGGACCCCGGCCGCGGTGACCGCCAGGACGGCGGCCCCCGCCACGTAGGGGGTGTAGGCCAGCAGCGGGACCAGGGGGAACCCGGACTCCAGTCCCAGGGCGCGCACGGCCGCGAACACCGCGAACCCCGCCGCCACCAGACCCACCAGCACGGTCACCGGCCGCGACCGGTGCCGCGCCCCCGCCTGCTCCGCCATGTGCCCTCCCGTATCGTCTCCGGACGATGGGATCCCCGTTGTGGGAAGGCGGTTGCGACCGGATCCGGCCGCCGGGTCCGCACGGCCGGGTCCGCACGGCGTTCACCCGGCCGGGTTCACCAGGAGCGCCCCGCCGCGGACAGCACCGACAGCACCCGCTCCAGGCAGGAGTTCTCCGCCACCCCGGGCCGCCGCACCAGGAACGCGGTGTTGATCGGCGGGTCCTCCGGCTCCAGCAGCGTCACCAGCCGCCCCGACTCCAGCTCCCCCTGGCACAGGTAACGGGGCAGCACGCTGATCCCGGCGCCCCCGGCGACCGCGGCCATCACCGCACGCAGGTCCGGCACGACCACCGCCGCCTTGCAGGTCAGCCGCACCCCGAACACGTGCCGCCAGTACCGGCGCAGGATCGGCAGGCTCTCGTCATAGGCCACCAGCGGGACCTCGCACAGGGCCGGCGCCCCCTGCCGGGCGATCCGCTCCGAGCCGATGCGCTCCGCCCACAGCGGCGCGCCCACCAGCACGAACTCCTCGTCCGCCAGCGGCTCGGCCACCAGCGAACGCCCGCGCGGCCGCACCGTGGACACCACCAGGTCGTGCCGCCCCGCGCGCAACTCCTCCAGCAGGTCGTCGGAGTGCCCGTGGCGCACCCGCAGCCGCAGCCCTTCCGCCTCCACCAGCGGGGCCAGGGCGGGCAGCACCAACACCTGTAGGGCCTCCGCCGGGCCCGCCAACCGCAGCGGCCGGTGCGGGGCCGCCGGGCCGGCACCGGCCACCAGCTCCAGCGCGTCCAGGGGCTCGGCGACCCGCGCCGCCAGCTCGTTGGCCTCCGCGGTCGGCGCGACACCGCGCGGCAGCCGCTCGAACAGGGAGTGCCCCAGCCGGCGTTCCAGGGCGCGGATCTGAGTGGTCACGGTCGGCTGTGACAGACGCAACGCCTGCGCGGCGGCGGTGAAGGACCCGGACCGGTGCACGGCCAGGAATGTCCGCAGCTGCTGGAGATCCAGCGGTGCGGGACCGGTCTCGACGGGGGCGTCCGCGAGGACCGCCGTCGATCCATTGGAATGCCTATGGCTCACTTTGCCGATTTTATTGGTCGATCAATACGTGGAGGTACTAGCGTCGGCCCTCGGGCCCACCGCCCACCGTGCGGGGCCCGTACCCGCTCCACCCGCCCATCCCGTTCGAGAGGTTCCACCGTGCCCGTCACCAGCAGGGAAGTCCACCTGGTCGCCCGTCCGGTCGGGGAGCCCGTCCCCGCCGACTTCGCGCTCGTCGAGACCACCCTGCCCGACCCCGGCCCCGGGCAGGTCCTGGTCCGCAACACGTGGCTCTCCGTCGACCCGTACATGCGCGGCCGGATGAACGACGTCAAGTCCTACGCGCCGCCCTACCGCCTGGGCGAGCCCATGGACGGCCGCGCGGTCGGCACGGTCGTCGCCTCCGGGGAGCTTTCCGTCCCGGTCGGCGCCACCGTGCTGCACCCCCTCGGCTGGCGCGAGCACGCCCTGCTGCCCGGCGGGGACGTCCGGATCGTCGACACCGCCGCCGTGCCCGCCCAGGCCTACCTCAACGCCCTGGGCATGGTCGGCTTCACCGCCTACGTCGGCCTCACCGAGATCGCCCCGGTCCGCGAGGGCGACGTGGTGTTCGTCTCCGGCGCCGCCGGGGCGGTCGGCTCCATCGCCGGGCAGATCGCCCGCGCCCTGGGCGCCTCCCGCGTCATCGGCTCGGCCGGAGGGCCCGAGAAGAAGCGCCGCCTGGTCGAGGAGTTCGGCTACGACGCCGCCATCGACTACCGCGAGGGCGACCTGGAGCGGCACCTCGCCGAGGCCGCGCCCGACGGGATCGACGTCTACTTCGACAACGTCGGCGGCGAGCACCTGCAGGCGGCCATCGCCGTCGCCCGCGAGCACACCCGCATCGCGCTGTGCGGGGCGATCTCCCAGTACAACGCCACCGGCCCGGTCACCGGCCCGAACAATCTCCGCCTGGCGATGGGGAAGCGGCTGAGCCTGCGCGGCTTCATCGTGAGCGACCACGCGCACCTCATGGACGAGTACGTCCGCCGCGCCTCCGGGTGGCTGGCCGACGGCGACCTGCGCGTGGAGGAGACCGTGGTGGACGGCATCGACAACGCCGTCACCGCGTTCCTGGGCATGATGCGCGGCGCCAACACCGGCAAGATGCTGGTCCGCCTGGCCGACTAGGCGTTTTCGCCTGATTCGGCCGATTCGACCGACCCCCCGAACCCCACCTCATCTCCGTGACCCGGAAAGGGACCCATGCAGTACGTCACCCTCAACAACGGCCTCCGCATGCCGCAGCTCGGATTCGGTGTCTGGCAGGTCCCCGACGACCAGGCCCAGGCCTCCGTCGAGACCGCCCTGGAGGTCGGCTACCGCAGCATCGACACCGCCCGCATCTACGACAACGAGGCGGGCACCGGCCGGGCCCTGGCCGCCTCCGGGCTGCCCCGCGAGGAGCTGTTCGTCACCACCAAGCTGTGGAACGACGACCAGGGCGCCGACAAGGCCCTCGCGGCGTTCGACGCCAGCCTGGAGCGCCTGGGCCTGGACTACGTCGACCTGTACCTGATCCACTGGCCGGTCCCGGCCCAGGACGCCTACGTCGACACCTGGAAGGTGCTGGAGCGCATCGCCGCCGAGGGCCGCGCCAAGGCGATCGGCGTGTCCAACTTCACCGAGAAGACCCTGGCCCGCCTGCTGGAGAACACCGACGTGGTGCCCGCGGTCAATCAGATCGAGCTGCACCCGTACTTCTCCCAGACGTCCATGCGCGAGCTCGACGCCGCCCACGGCATCCTCACCGAGGCCTGGAGCCCGCTCGGCCAGGGCAAGGGCCTGCTGGAGGAGCCGGTGCTCGCCGAGATCGGGGCGAAGTACGGCAAGTCCGCCGCCCAGGTGGTGCTGCGCTGGCACCTCCAGACCGGCAACATCGTGATCCCCAAGTCGGTGACCCCGTCCCGCATCGCGGAGAACTTCGACGTGTTCGATTTCGCACTGGAGGGTGACGACCTGGACAGGATCGGCTCCCTGGACCGCGACGGCCGCATCGGGCCGGACCCGGACGCGTTCAACGTCGTCTGATCCCGGTACGAGGAGGGCGTCCCCGGTGCGGGAACGCCCTCCGGCGTTTTCTTACACCGGCGGCCGGTGCCGGTCATTTTCGGTCCGTTTTTCCTCCGATCACCGGTCGTTCTCCCCGTAGAACGGGGCGAAAAGGCACGATGGGGGACACATTTCTCGGGTTCGGGGAGGCCGTGGAACGCCTTTCCGGGGCCGCGCCCACCCCCGAAGTGGCACGGGGCCGACGGGAGGCGTACAGTCCTCTTTTGGCGCGCCGGGCAGCAGACCGGCGGACAGCACTCTCCCTACGCGAAATCCCAGATCCATGACCGTCGTTCCTTCGCGCACCGCGCGTGTCTATCGCTCCGAGAGCGCCGAGCGTTCGGTACACGCCTGGTGCCACAAAGCCCTCAGCCGCTGGCCCGAGCTCGGCCCCCTGCCCCCCGTGGACACCCGCATGGGCAGCACCCAGGCGTTCCGGTCCACCGGCGGCCCCGGGACCCCGGTCCTGGTCCTGTCCGGCACCAACTTCAACGCCGCCACCACGGTGCCCGCGGCCCGCGCCCTGGCCGCGGACCGCCCCGTGTACCTGGTGGACCTGCCCGGCCAGCCCGGACTCAGCTGCGGCGAGCGGGTCGGCCGACCCGGGATCGAGGCGTACGGGGCCTGGTTCGACGAGCTCCTGCCGCAG
>NZ_JBJJBV010000232.1:0-10629 GCF_045446735.1 Nocardiopsis protaetiae | reverse complement strand
CGCTCGCCCCCGGCGCCCCCGCCGACCTGCTGGTCGTGCGCGGCGACCCGCGCACCGACCCCGGCGCCCTGCGCCGCATCGCCCTGGTGCTGCGCGACGGCCGCCCGACCACCCGCCGCCGACCCCGCCGAGGAGAGACACCGTGAACACCCGGGAAAGAGGGAACGTGACCGCCCAGCCCGCCGAACCGCCCACCGTCGTCCGCCACGGCGCGGCCTACCACCTGTTCGTCTGGGGGGTCCTCCCGCCGCTGGGCGCGGCCGCCGGCTGGCTGCTGTCCCTGCTCCCGGGGTGGCTGCTCGCCCTGCCGACCTGGGTCCTGGCCCTGCCCCTCCTCCCCGGCCGGGACGGGCTGGAGCTGCTCGAAGGGATCAGCGGGCCGGTCCTCACCCTGGTCCTGGTGGTCATCGGCCTGGTGGCCGGGGCGTTCCTGGCGCTCATGGCCTACGACGAGGTCATCACCGTGGAGGCCGACGAGGACGCCGTGCGCGTCACCGCCGCGGGGGAGACCACGGAGGTTCCGCGCGAGCGCTTCGGGGTCGCCTTCCTGGACGGCAAGGAGCTGGTGGTCCTGGACACCGCCACCGCCGAGGCGGTGCGCGCCACGACCGACCACGCCCCCAAGCGGCTGCGCGCCGCCCTGGAGGCCCGCGGCTACGCCTGGTCCGAGGGCGACCCGCACGCCGACGCGTTCCGGCGCTGGCTGGACGGCACCCCCGACCTGGACGCGCACACCCAGGCGCTGCTGCGCACCCGCCAGGCGGCCCTGGAGAAGAAGGACACCGCCGACGCCGCCGAGCTCCGCGCCGCCCTGGCCGAACACGGCCTGGTCGTCCACGACCGGGACGGCCGCCAGCACTGGCGCGCCCTGCCCGCCGGCGACGCCTGACGCCTCCGCTCGCCCGCCGCCTTCGCGGTACCGGTGGCCGCCGCCCGTCGCCCGTTCATGGGCCCGGCCGCCGATGCCGTCGCCGCCGTTCCGGTGCGGTGGTGCGCCGTCACAGCCGGTCGCCTGCCCGGGGGCGGGTCGGACGGTCGGCCGCCGTTGCTTCGACCGATGTTCCGGCGCAGCGGGGGCACCGCCGGTACCGGTGGCGGCCTCCTGCCGGTCAGGAGCCGACGGGGCCGCCGTCGTCCTTGCGGATGGCCACGACCGCGCAGCGAGGGCGGCCCCGGGGGTCGAAGCCGGGCCAGTTGCCGACCGCCCGCGGGTTCTCCGCGGTGGGCTCGCCCCAGCGGGCGTCGACGGAGCCCGGTCCGCGCACCGCCACGAACAGGGTGCGCTGGTCCGGGGTGGCGCCCACGCCCACGATCCCGCAGCCGCGCGGGCCGGTCATGAAGCGGCGCACCTTCCCGCTGTGCGGGTCGGCGCACAGCAGGGCGCTGTTGCCCAGCTGCTCGCGCCCGGCGTCCCTGTCCAGGTGCGCGACGTCGGTGGTGATCCACAGCCGCCCGTCCGCCCCGGCGAACACCCCGCCCGGTGCGGCGAACCCCCCGCCCGCCCGGGCGAACTCGCGCCAGGCCAGGACGGTGGCGGCGTGGTCCATCGCCCCCTCGGTCCAGGCCAGCAGCCGCCCGCCGTCGGCCTCGGGCAGGTACACCTCCCCGCTGCCGGGGTGGACCGTCGGGCGCCCCGGCCCCCGGAGCGCGGTCGCCCCCACGGCGGCGGCCGCCCGGCGGGCCCGGAGCAGCACGGCGGCCTGGTCGGCGAACCCGTCCCGGGCGGTGAGCCCGGCGCGGCCGTGGGTCAGCGGCAGCCAGGTCCCCGTTCCGTTCGCGTCCAGCCGCAGCGCGTACAGGGTGCCCTCGTCCAGGGGGCTCGCCGCGGGACGGCGCACCTCCTCCCAGGGGCGGGCGGCGACGAACTTGTACACGTGGGCGGTGTCGGTCATGTACACCACCGGGCGCCCTCGCGACTGGGCGAACGCCAGTCCCGCGTGCCCCAGCCGCCCCAGCGCGGTGCGCTTGGCGGGCGGCCCCTGCGGGTCGAACGGGTCGATCTCCACCACCCAGCCGAACCGGTCGGCCTCCTTGGGCGTGCGGGCCAGGTCGAACCGGGCCAGGTGCCGGTGCCAGCCGCGGGCGGAGTCCGCGGCCAGCCCGTAGGCCTGGTGGGCGGGTTGCGGCCGCCAGGAGGGGTCCCGGGTTCCGAAGGCGTCGGCGAAGGTGTCCTCCCCGGTCAGGTAGGTGTGCCAGGGGGTGACCGCGTGCGCCGATCCGCCGGTGGTGCCCAGCGGTTCGGCCCCGGTGTCCAGGGCGGCGTTCCCGGCCAGCGGCCCGGAGAACACCACGGGGGTGTCGGCGGTGACCCGCCGGTTGAGCTCGTCGCGGGCGATCCGCCAGCGCCCCTCGGCCAGCTCGACCCGCACCACGGTCGCCCCCAGGGAGGCGATCTCCTTGGCGGCGCGCTCGGCGGTGTCGGCGCGGCCGCCGTCGGCGTGCAGCAGCACCGGGTCCAGGACGGCGTGCCCGATCACCAGCAGGCCGTTGCGGGTGCCCTTGCGGGAGGGGCCCAGCGGCAGGTAGCGCAGGCCGCTGTGCCCGGTGCCGACCTGCTGCCGGGCCTGGGCGGCGGTGTTCGCGGCGTCGGTCCGCCAGGCGGGGCCGCCCGGGGCGATCGGCGCGCCCCAGGGCAGCAGGACGCGGGAGGTGTACCCGCTCGGGACGGTGACCCGGTCGGTGCGCGCCGCCGGCACCTCGGCGAAGCCCGGGGCCCCGGTGTCGGGGGCGCTGCCGGGGGAGGCCAGGGCCGGGACGGGCAGGCCCGCCAGGACGGCGGCCAGGGTGCCCGCGCCCGCGGAGCACAGCAGGCTGCGCCGGGTCACGGCGGGTGCGTCCGCGGCGGTCGGCCGGGTGCGATCGGGCATGGTCCCCTCCCGGGGGTGTGTCGCGGGCGCGACGAATATCGCCAATGGTGATGAGATAACCACAAAGAGTAACCGATTGCCCGCAGGCGGGACTCGCGTCGCTTGGAGGAAATAAAAACGGTTATCATTCTCTTCTTAGTGACACAACAGTCCCCGGCGAAGGAGAGGCCCCATGGCGCGCAACGACGTCCGCCCCATCATCAAGCTCAAGTCCACGGCCGGGACGGGCTACACCTACGTGACCCGCAAGAACCGGCGCAACAACCCCGACCGCCTCACCCTGCGCAAGTACGACCCGGTGGTCCGCCGCCACGTCGACTTCAGGGAAGAGCGCTGACACCGCGCTGACACGGCCAGCACCGCGCTGATACGGCGCTGACACCGCGGCCGCCACCGCACGCACACCCCGACCCCGGAAAGGGCACACGCACATGAAGAAGGGCATCCACCCCGAGTACCGTCCGGTCGTCTTCCGCGACCGCGCGGGCGACTTCGCCATCCTCACCCGGTCCACCCGGACCAGCGACAAGACCGTCGACTGGGAGGACGGCAACACCTACCCGGTGATCGACGTCGAGATCTCCAGCGCGAGCCACCCGTTCTACACCGGCAACGCCCGTGTCGTGGACACCGCAGGCCGCGTCGAGCGCTTCAAGCGCCGCTACGGCAAGTAACCCGCACCGGGCGGGAACGACTGACGGCGGGGCCGCGGCCCCGCCGCCGACACGGACGGAAAAGACCACGATGGCCGTACCCAAGCGCAGGATGTCGCGCGCCAACACCCGCACGCGCCGCTCGCAGTGGCGGGCGAAGACCCCCGAACTGGTGCCCCTCACCCTGGGCGGGCGCACCCACCTCGTACCGCGCAACCTGGTCCCGGCCTACCGGCGCGGGCTGCTGCCCCCGCCGGCCTGAAACGGCCACGGCCTTGAGGTGCCGGTCCGAAACGGCCGCGGCCTGATGCTGTATCGGTCTGAAGCGGTGCCGCCCCTGAAGTGCCCATGGTCCGAAGCGGCCACGGCCTGACGCCGCACCGGTCTGAAGCGGTGCCGCCCCTGAAGCGCCCATGGTCCGAAGCGGCCACGGCCTGAAACGGCGGCGATGACGGGGACGCCCGGCGGGCGTCCCCGTTCGTGTGCCCGGAACCGACCCGGGAACGCCGAACCGACCCCGCGAAACGCCCCCGCACCGGTGCTCGAACACTCCTGCGGTCGGGCAGGCTGGTGGGGTGACGACAACCGCTACGGAGACCTCGCCCCCCGGTCCCACCGCCGTGCGCGCCCCGCGCAGACCCGTCGACCTCTTCGTGGGGATCGGCGGACTGTGCGTGATCGCGGTGATCCTGCTCGCCGTCCGGTCGTTCACCGACGGCCAGGCAGGCCCCGACGCCCTGCGCGCCCTGCTGCCCGCCGGGCCGCTGTTCGTCGCCGCGCTGGGCGCCAACCTCGCCCTCATCCTGCTGGTCTGCTCCTCGGTCCTGGTCACCCTCTTCGCCGGGGCCTTCCGCGACCTGCTGCGGTCCGGTGCGGCCGCCGTTACCGCCTACGCGCTCACCTCCCTGGTCAACGCGGTCCTGTACACGTTCATCGGCCCCGACCGGGTCCCCCCGGCGCTGCCCGGCGCCCCCGGCGACCTGTTCACCGGCGCCACCCTGGGCTACGTGGCCGCCGCCCTGGCCTACCTCCTCACCATGCCGACCGGGCAGCCGCGGGTGCGCTCCCTGCTGTGGGCCGCCACCGCGACGGCCGCCGCCTGCGCCCTGCTGGCCGGGGTCACCAGCCTGCCCGCCCTGCTGCTCACCGTCATCGTCGGCGTGACCTGC
Source organism: Nocardiopsis protaetiae (assembly GCF_045446735.1). Classification (NCBI taxonomy): domain Bacteria; kingdom Bacillati; phylum Actinomycetota; class Actinomycetes; order Streptosporangiales; family Nocardiopsidaceae; genus Nocardiopsis; species Nocardiopsis protaetiae. The sequence continues at coordinate 5,940 of NZ_JBJJBV010000232.1, read as the reverse complement.
GCCGGGCTGCTCGGCTACGCCGTCGGCGCCGGCACCCCGCCCCCCGCCAACGGTTCGCTGCGCGCCGAACTGTCACGGTTCGGCCTGGAACCGGTCGCCGTGACCCCCGCCGGGACCGACGCCGAGGGCGACCCCCGCCACCTCGTCGAACTCGCCGACGGCGGCCGGGCCGAGGCGGTCGTGCTGGGCTCGGAGAACACCGCCGGGTTTTGGCGGCGGTTGCGCGACCTGCTGCTGCTGCGCGGACCCTTCGCCCCCCGCATGCTCTACGGGGTGCGCCGCCGCGCCGAGCACGCCGCGCTCATGGCCCACGCCGTGCGCGACGCCGGGGTGGCCGCCCCCCGGGTGCTGGCCGTCGGCGAGCCCCGCCCCGGCACCGTCCTGCTGGTCCGCGAACTGCCCGAGGTCCGCACCCTGGACGACCTCGCCGAGGAGGAGTTCACCGACGACCTGCTCGACCGCTGCTGGGCGGCGCTGGGGCGGCTGCACCGGCACCGCATCGCCCACGGCGACCTGCACGGGGGCACCGTGGGAACGGACGTGTCCGGCGGGGTCGTGTTCACCGGGGTCGGTCGCGGCTCGGTGGCCGCCCCGCCCCTGACCGTCGCCCTGGACGACGCCGCCCTGGTCGCCCTGCTGGCCACCCGGGTCGGCGCCGAGCGCGCCGTCGCCTCCGCCGTGCGCGCCCTGGGGGTGCCCGCCACCGCCGCGATCCTGCCGTTCCTGCAACCGCCCGGCCTGCCCTACCCGCTGCGCCGCGCGCTGCGCGCCCGCAAGGGGCTCATCGGCCGGCTGCGCGAGGCGGTGGTCGAGGTCGCCCCCGAGGCCCCGGCCGAGCCGGCGCGGGTGGAGCGGATGCGGCCGCGCACCGTGGTCAGCGTCATCGTCGCCACCGTGGTCGGCCTGGTCCTGCTCTACCAGCTCACCGGCGTGGACCTGAGCGCCGTCGGCCGGGCCGACCCGGGGTGGGCGCTGGCCGCGTTCGCGATGGCCACCGTGTGCATGGTGGCGGCGGCGATGGTGCTCATCGGGTTCGTGCCGGTCAAGCTGCCCTGGTGGCGCAGTGTGCTGGTGCAGTACGCGGCGTCGTTCGTGCGCATCGCCGCCCCGGCGGGGCTGGGGTCGATCGCCATCAACACCCGGTTCGCGATCAAGTCGGGGGCGTCCACCCCGCTGGCGCTGTCGGGGGTCGGGCTGGGCCAGCTGGTGGGGCTGCTGGTGCACGTACCGCTGCTGCTGGTGTGCGCGTACCTGACCGGGACCTCGTACTGGACCGGGTTCACACCCTCCCCGACGGTGGTGTCCATCGCGATCGCCGTCACCGTGCTCGCCGCCGCGGTGCTGCTACTGCCGCGGCTGCGCCGGGCGATCGCGGACCGGGTGCGCCCCTACCTGCGCGGGGTGCTGCCCCGGCTGCTGGACACCCTGCAGCGGCCCGCCTCCCTGGCGATGGGGCTGGGCGGGACGGTGCTGCTGACGGTGGCGTTCGTGCTGTGCCTGTACTTCTCGGTGCTGGCGTTCGCCCCGGACGTCGCGCAAGTGAGCCTGGTGGCGGTGGCCGTGGTGTTCCTGGCCGGGAACGCGATCGGCTCGGCCGCGCCCACCCCGGGCGGGCTGGGCGCGGTGGAGGCCGCGCTCATCGGCGGGCTGACCGCGGTGGCGGGGATCCCGGCGGCGGTGGCGCTGCCCGCGGTGCTGCTGTTCCGGGTGCTCACGTTCTGGTTCCCGGTGCTGCCGGGGTGGGGGGCGTTCTCCTACCTCCAGCGGCGGGAGGCCGTCTGACCGGGCGGGTAGCCTGGAGGTGTCGGAAAAGTCCTGGTTCGTGCGGTTTGTCACAGACCCCTGCGCATGGTCGCGGCATCGGCTAATCCTGTTTTAAGGTCGGGTAACTAGGAAATGCCCGGGTGGCACCACCCCGCCGCCCATCCCCGTGCAAAGGACCCCGACGATGCGCCGCCTCACCCTCGCCGTCCCCACCGCAGCCGCCGTCCTGGCGGTGGCCGCCTGCGGCGCCCCCTCCGAGAACGCGGCCGCCCCCGCGGAGGGCACCGAGGTCCTCACCGTCGGCGCCACCGCGGTCCCCGCGGGCGACATCCTCAAGTTCATCGACGCCGAACTCGCCCAGGACGCCGGGCTGGACCTGGAGATCGTCGAGTACTCCGACTACATCGCCCCCAACGCCGCCCTGGCCGAGGGCCAGCTGGACGTCAACCTGTACCAGCACGAGCCGTTCCTGCTGGAGTACAACGAGGGCAACGGCACCGACCTGGTCGCCGTCGAGCAGGTCTACCTGCCGCCGCTGGGCCTGTACTCCTACGAGGTCGACGCCGTCGAGGACCTGCCCGAGGGCGCCGAGGTCGCGCTGCCCAACGACCCCACCAACGAGTTCCGCGCCCTGCTCCTGCTCCAGGAGGGCGGCCTCATCACCCTGGCCGAGGACGCCGACGCCGCCACGTTCTCCCTGAACGACATCGAGGACAACCCCAAGGACCTGGTGTTCCGCGAGGTCGAGGCGGCCCAGCTGCCCCGCTCGCTGGACGACGTGGACGCGGCCATCGTCAACAACAACTACGCCCAGGAGGCGGGGCTGGACTTCGAGGAGGACTCCATCCTCCTGGAGGCCTTCGACGACAACCCGTACGTGAACGTCCTGGCCGCCCGCGCCGACAACGCCGACGACCCGCGCATCGCCACCCTGGTGGAACTGCTCACCTCGGCCGAGACCGCGGCGTTCATCGAGGAGGAGTTCGGCGGCAGCGTCATCCCCGCCGCCCGGGGCTGACCCCGGCCCCGCGGCCGCCCTGGCCTGTGCCGCCCTGGCCTGCGCCGCCGTGGCCGCCGTCCGCCGGGGGCGGCCCGGTCAGCGGCGCATCAGGGCGAACACGCCCCAGCCCGGGTACTCGCGCTGATAGCGCAGGTACCGCTCGGGCCCGGTGTCCGGCTCGTGGCGCACCCGGGCGGCGAGCTCGTCGTCGGGGTGGGCGTCCAGCCAGCGGCGCATGGACGGCCAGTGCGCGGCCACGTACCGGTCCCAGTCGTCCTGGTCGGACGGCACCATCTCCACCGGGTCGTACCCGGCCTCGCGGAACACCCCGACCAGGTCCCACAGCGGCAGGAAATCCTCGCGGGAGGACGCGGCGCCGCCCGCCACCGCCGCGTCGTCCTCGGGGACGCGCCGCCAGTACGGTTCGCCGATGAGCATGATCCCGCCGGGGCGCAGGCTGCGCTCCAGCAGCCGGACCGTGCCGGTGACCCCGCCGCCGATCCAGGTGGCGCCGCAGCAGGACGCCAGGTCCACGGGTTCGGGGGAGACGTGCCCGGAGGCGTCGCCCTCCACGAACTCCACCGCGTGGGACACCCGCAGTTCCCGGGCCCGCGCCCGGGCGGCCGCCACGAACGGCGGGTCGAGGTCCACGCCCACCCCGCGCACCCCCGTGGTCGCGCGCCCAGGTGCACAGCAGCTCGCCCTTGCCGCAGGCCAGGTCCAGCACCGTTCCGCCGGCGGGCGGCCGCAGCGCGGCGCCCAGCGCCGCCGGCTTCTCCGGGCGCAGCGGGTTGAGGATGCGGTGATGGGCCTCGCGGATCGAGAAGATGCGGGGGACGCCCATGGGACGGGTCCTTTCGACGGCCTGCCGGAACCCTCCGCACTCTGGGTCCCACCGTGCCCCCGCGCCGGACGCCGCGCGGCGCGCCGTCAGCAGCCGTTGACGCTCGCGCCCCGGGTCTCCGGCGCGGTGCTGTCGGCCCCGGGGACGGGCATGGGCGCCGGACCGCCGCCGATCGCGTCGGATTCCGGTTCCTCCGCGGCCTTCCGTCTTCTCAGGGGGCGGCCGGGGGTCGGTCCCGGTCGGCGGGCCCGATCCAGCCGAGTTCGACCATGCGGTCGAAGGTCTCCTGGAGCGAGGCGCGCAGGTCCGTGTACCGGTACGTGTAGACGTCCGGGTACTTCGTGGCGTACGTGATCTGTCGGCCGACCTTGTCGTAGATGGCCCCGGCGTCGCTCATGAAGATCTTGGCGAACCACAGGGCCGGCCGGCGCAGGCCCACCCGGACGGGCTTCATCCCCAGCGGGCCCGTGACGGAGGAGATGAGCTCCGCCTGCTCCTGCGCCGTGGCCTTCATGGACATCGCCAGGTGCCGCCGCCCGTCCGCGGCGGGGTCCGCCATGACGGCGATGTGCATGCGGGCGCAGTCGCGGACGTCGACCGCGTCCATCTCCATGTCCAGGAGCGGGGACCGCCCCTCGGCCTGGTCCTGGAGCGCCTGCATGCTGTACCGCCCCCAGGGCACCAGGGTCGGGCCCAGGATGAAGCCCGGGTTGACGGTGGCCAGCGGGACCCCGCGCGGGTTCGCCTGCGGGTCGTCGACGAGCTCCCAGGCCTTGCGCTCGGCCAGGGTCTTGCTCCGGAAGTAGTCCATCTTCCCGGCCGGGCCGTCGAGGTCGGTCCAGTCGTCCTCGTCGTAGCGGCGCTTGTCCGTGCCGTAGGCGACCGCCGCCACCGAGCCGGTCAGGACGATCTTGCGCACGCTCGGCGAGCCCAGGGCCGCGCGCACCAGGTACTCGGTCCCGGCGACCGCGCCCTCGGTGCGGTTCTTCTCCGTCGCCACGGCCTGGGGGCTGGCGACGTGGAAGACCCACCGCACCCCGTCGACCGCCTCGTCCCACCCGTCGGGCGAGCGAAGGTCGGCGGCCACCAGCTCGACGCCGGGCAGCAGCTCCCGCAGGGTCCGGTTGCGTTCGGAGTCGTCGGCCCGGCGCACGGTGCCGCGCACCCGGTACCCGGCCTCCAACAGGTCCTTGACCAGCCACGAGGCCAGGTAGCCGGATGCCCCGGTCACCAGGCACAGGTCGTTCTTCTCCATGGTCGCCCCCTCGAACGAATGTCATGCCCCTCCAACGGGAGGCACATAAAAGACCGGTGGTCTCCTATGGATGGGAACTTAACAGACCGATGGTCTCTAATCAAGCACGGGGCGCTTGTACCATCGCCCCTGTGACGGAGTTCCAACGTGCGCGCAGCGAAGAACAGCGGGAGGCCCGCCGCCGGGCGGTCCTCGACACGGCCGCGGCCATGCTCGACGAGATGCCCGTGGCCAAGGTGAGCCTGAACGAGATCAGCCGCCGGGTCGGCCTGGCCAAGTCCAACGTGCTGCGCTACTTCGAGTCGCGGGAGGCGATCTTCCTCGAACTCCTCGACCGCGAGCGCAAGGCGTGGCTGTCCGACCTGGGGGAGCGCCTGGCCGGGCGCCCGCCGGAGGGCCCGCTCGACGAGCGCGTCGCCGACCTGGCGGAGGTGGTCGCCGCCGCGTTCACCGCGCACGCGACCTTCTGCGACCTGCACGGCGAACAGGCCGCGGTGCTGGAGAAGAACATCTCCCCCGAGGTCGCGGCGCGCTACAAGCGCGCCTCCCTCGGCGACGTCACGGCGTTCGCGGACCTGCTCCGCCTCCGCGTGCCCGAACTGGACGAGGCCACCGCGGTCCGGCTGGCCGGGGGCGTCCTGCTGAACGCGGCGGCCTCCTGGGTGCACTCCCAGCCCTCGGAGGCCATGAAGCAGGCCTACGCCGCCGACCCGGCCCTGGCGGTGATGCGCATCGAGTTCACCGAGGCGATCCGCGACCTGACGAGAGTGCTCACCACGGGCGCCCTCGCGCTCCAGCGCCCCTGACCCGTTCCGGGGTCGGCGGGTGGGAAGGTGACCACACTCGCGGTGGGGGAGTCGACGGTGTGGGCGGGCCCGCGGGGCCGCTTGTGCGGGAGGCCGCGCCCGGCGTCGGCGGGTGGGAAGGTTGCCCACACTCGCGGTGGGGGAGTCGACGGTGCGGGCTGACCCGCGCGGCCGTTCGTGTGGGAGGTCGTGCCCGGCGTCCGGTGGTCCGTTCCGGGGTCGGCGGGTGGGAAGGTGTCCGCACTCGCGGTGGGGGAGTCGACGGTGCGGG
>NZ_JBJJBV010000231.1:0-10679 GCF_045446735.1 Nocardiopsis protaetiae | reverse complement strand
ACCGGACCGCCCGGTCGGAGCAGGCGTTGGAGGCGGGCGTCAGAACAGGCGCAGGACGTCCGGCTCGATGCCGCGCAGCTCGTCGTAGTCCAGGACCACGCAGGCGATGCCGCGGTCCTCGGCGAGCACCCGCGCCTGCGGCTTGATCTCCTGGGCGGCGAAGATGCCCTTGACCGGGGCCAGCACGGGATCGCGGTTGAGCAGCTCCAGGTAGCGGGTGAGCTGCTCGACGCCGTCGATGTCGCCGCGCCGCTTCAGCTCCACGGCCACCGTGTGGTTCTGCCCGTCCCGGCACAGGATGTCCACCGGGCCGATGGCGGTCGGGTACTCGCGGCGGATGAGGGTGTAGCCCTCGCCGAGGGTGGTGATGTGCTCGGCCAGCAGCTCCTGGAGGTGGGCCTCCACCCCGTCCTTCTGGAGGCCGGGGTCCTTGCCGAGCTCGTGGGAGGAGTCGTGCAGGACCTCCTCCACGGTCAGGACCAGCTTCTCGCCGGACTTGCCGTGGGTGACGGTCCAGATGTCGGGGCCGTCCTCGACGGCCTCCTCGCGCAGCTTGCACGGGGGGTTCATCCAGTTGAGGGGCTTGAAGGCCCGGTCATCGGCATGGATGGACACACTCCCGTCGGCCTTGATGAGGATGAGCCGCGGGGCCATGGGCAGGTGGGCGGTGAGTCGGCCGACGTAGTCGACGCTGCACCGGGCGATGACGAGACGCACGAAACGTCACGTTACCGTCTCCGCGGTGTGCCCGGTGCGCGAACGCCGGAAGCCGCCGGCGCCCCGCCCCCTGCCGCCTCACCCGTCCCGCCGTCCCGCCCCCTGCCGCCCACACCCGTCCCGCCTTCCCGCCCCGACGACCCTCCGGGACAGGTGGGGCCACCGTCCGGGGAAGGGATGTGTGGCCCTCACGCCCCGTGACCGGGGCGGGGTCGGGCGCCTAACCTCTCCAGAGAACGCGCGGTGCGGGCCGGGGACGGCCCGCCAGGACGGGCCGCGCGGCGACCCGGTCCGGCCGGGAGGGTGATGAGGGGTCGCCGCCCAGGGGATGGGGCGGCGGCCCCGCCGGGCATGTCCCGACATCGTGTCACTCGTGTTACTCGTGAGTACGCGCAAAGGGGTCCCGCGGGCGGCCGGGGTCCGCGGGCCGTCTAGGCTTGGCCTCATGGTGCAGGAATTCAAGAAGGTCGGTGTCGTCGGACTCGGCACGATGGGCGCGGGCATCGCCGAGGTGTTCGCCCGAGCCGGTTTCAACGTCATCGGGGTCGAGATCGACCAGGCCGCCCTCGACCGCGGCCGCGGCCACCTGGACAAGTCCCTCGGGCGCGCCGTCGCCAAGGGCAAGCTCACCGAGGAGGAGCGCTCCGCGATCGAGGAGCGCCTGACGTTCACCACGTCCCGCGAGGACCTGGCGGACGCGGACCTGGTCGTGGAGGCCGTCCCCGAGCGGATGGACCTCAAGCGCGACGTCTTCGGCGACCTGGACCGGATCTGCAAGAGCGAGACGATCCTGGCGACCAACACCTCCTCGCTGTCGGTCACCGAGATCGCGGCCCTGACCGGGCGCCCGGAGAAGGTCGTCGGGCTGCACTTCTTCAACCCGGCCCCCGTCATGAAGCTGGCCGAGGTCATCACCACGGTCTCCACCTCCGCCGAGACCGCCGACGTCGTCACCGAGGTCGCCAAGCGCATCGGCAAGACCCCCATCGTGGTCGGCGACCGCGCCGGGTTCGTCGCCAACGCGCTGCTGGTGCCCTACATCAACGACGCCGTCCGCCTCTACGAGCGCGGGATCGCCACCCGCGAGGAGATCGACGAGTCGGTCAAGAAGGCCGCCGGGCTGCCCATGGGGCCGCTGGCCCTGGCCGACCTGGTCGGCATCGACGTCTGCCTGGCCGTCATGGACGTGCTGTGGGACGAGTACCGGGACCCGCGCTACGCCGCCGCCCCGCTGCTGCGCCGCATGGTCGCCGCCGGCCACTACGGCCGCAAGGCGGGCAGGGGCTTCTTCGCGGGCCGCGACGAGGCCCCCGAGCCGCTGCCCACCGGCCGCTACGCCGAGATGATCCGCGAGGAGGAGACCCTCGACCTGGGCGAGCTCCTCATCGCCCCGCAGATCGACGACGCCCTGCGCATGATCGGCGACGGCTACGCCACCGCCGAGGACGTCGACACCGCGATGCGGTTCGGCTGCGGCTACCCCAAGGGCCCCACCGAGCTGCTCGCCGAGCGCGGCGCCGAGTCCGTGGTCACCACCCTGGTCGCCATGGGCGAGTACGGGCTGACCACCATCGCCGTGCCCGCGCCGCTGCTCATGGACCGGCTGCCCGACTCCCCGGAGGAGGAGGGCCACGGCGGCTGCGCCTGCCACGCCTGACCCCTTCCGGAGACCGCGGAACCCCGGTGGCCGTCGTCACAGGTGCGCACACGTGCACCGCGACGACGGCCACCGCCGTCTTCTCCTACCCTGGATGCGTGAGCCCGCGTCGTAACTCCTCCCGCCGTCAGTCCTCGCGCGGCGGCCGCACCCCCGGCGGCCCCCCGGACGAGGACGCCCTCATGCTGCGGATCACCGGCGGCCAGCGCCGGGAGACCGGACCCGACGGCGAGTGGGTGACACGCCGCATCCCCGGCTCCGCCGCGGTCAAGGCCTACCGCTGCCCCGGCTGCGCCCAGGAGGTCCCCGCCGGCATGCCCCACGTCGTCGCCTGGCGCCCCTACGGCGACGGCGAGGACCGGCGGCACTGGCACTCCTCCTGCTGGGAGCGGCGCTCCCAGCGCGCTCCCCGCGCCCCCCGCTACTGAGGCCCCGCGTTACCGAGCCGCACCGCGCCCCCGCCACCGAGCCGCCCCGCCACCGAGCCGCCCCGCCACCGATACCGAGCCGCACCGCCCCGCCGAGAACCGGACCGAGGAGCCATGGAGATCCGAGCCACCACGGTGCTGCCCGCCGTGAGACGTCCCATCACCCTGCACACCGCCGACGGCCTGGAACTGGTCGGCGAGCTGGCCCTGCCCGAGGGCGGCGACCCGGTCGCGACCCTGGTGTGCCTGCACCCGCTGCCCACCGCCGAGGGCATGATGGACAGCCACGTCCTGCGCAAGGCGTCGTTCCGGCTGCCCGCGTTGGCGAACATCGCGGTGCTGCGCTTCAACACCCGCGGCACCACCTCCCGCCACGGCACCAGCCAGGGCGAGTTCGGCGAGGGCGAGACCGAGCAGCACGACGTGCTCGCCGCCATCGAGTTCACCGAGTTCGAGGGGCTGCCCGAACCGTGGCTGCTGGGCTGGTCGTTCGGCACCGAGCTGGCCCTGAAGTGGGGCGCCGACCCGCAGGTCGTGGGCGCGCTGCTGCTGTCGCCGCCGCTGCACCGGGCCACCGAGGCCGACCTGGAGAACTGGGCCGCCACCGGCAAGCCGGTGGTCGCCCTGGTCCCCGAACACGACGACTACCTGCCCCCGGACGAGGCCCGGGAGCGGTTCAAGCCGCTCACCCAGGCCGAGGTCATCGGCGTTGACGGCGCCAAGCACCTGTGGGTGGGCGAACCGTACGTGCGCCGGGTCCTGGACGAGATCGTCCGGCGGGTCAACCCCGCCGCGTACCCGCTGCCCACCGAGTGGGACGGCCCCTACGAGAAGGACGTCCCGTAGCCGGACCGGTCCTCCCGGCGGCGGGGCCGACCCGCCCGCACACGCACGAGGGCCCGCCTCCCGGAGGAGGCGGGCCCTCTGCCGTGTGTCACCTGCGGTCTCGGGACCGCGGGCCGACTACTCCTGCCACCAGTCCTCGTCGTCGGCGCCCTTGCCGGAACGGGCCGGCTGCTTGGGCTCCTCGGCGGCCGGGGCGGCCTCCGCGATCGCGGGCGCCGGGGCCGGGGCCGCGACGGGCGCGGGGGCCGGGGCGACCGGGGCGGCACCGCCACCGAGCAGCTGGCGCAGCTGCTGCAGGTGCGACTGGATGCTGTCGCGCTGGCGGTTGAGCTCGTCGACCTCCTTCTTGGCGGCCGTCGTGACGCGGTTGGCCTCGGCCTTGGCGTCGCTGACCAGGTGCTCGGCCTTGGACTTGGCCTCGGACTCGATCTGCCCGGCGTTCTTCTTGGCGTTGCCGACCAGCTGCTTGGCGTGGTTCTCCGCGTCGCGGCGGGTCTGCTCGGCCTGCTGGCTCGCCTGCTTGGCGTGGTGGTCGGCGCTGGCCGCCCGCTCCTCCGCCTCGGCGACCATCTTCTGGGTGGCGGCCTGAGCGGCGGCCAGGCGCTCGGCGTCCTGGCGCTCGGCCTCGGCGCGCCGGTCGGCCAGCTGCAGCTCGAACTGGTCCTCCAGCTCGGTGCGGCGGGCCTCGGACTCGGCGTAGGCGCGCTCGGCGTTCTTGCGCAGCTCCTCGGCCTGGCTCTTGGCGGCCTGGATCGTCTCGTCGCGCTCACGCTTGGCGGCGGCACGGGCCTGGGCGCACTCGCGCTCGGTGGTGGTGCGCAGCTTGGCGATCTCGCCCTCGAAGGTCGCCCGCTTCTCGGCGATCTCGTGGTCGACCGCGGCCCGCTTCTTCTGGACCTCGCGCTCGGTGGTGGAGGACAGCTCGTCGGCCCGGCGCCGGGCGCTGGTCGAGATCTCCTCGGCCTCGGCCTCGGCGCTCTGGCGCATCTCGTCGGCCTCGCGCTGGGCGAGGGTGCGCACCTCGGTGGCCTCGGACTCGGCCGCGGCCCGCATCTCGGCGGCCTCGATCTTGGCGGCCGAACGGATGTCGTTGGCGTCGATCTGGGCGCTCTGGACCAGCTCGTTGGCCTGCTCCTCGGCCAGGCGCAGCAGCTCCTCGATCCGCGAGCCCAGGCCGGCGTAGGAGGGGCGCTCGCGCTCCTGGAGCTGGCGGTTCTTCGAGGTGAGCTCGGCCTTGAACTTCTCGGCCTTCTTGTCGGCCGCCTTCACCTCGTTGCGCAGGCCCTCCAGGTAGTCCAGCACCTGGGTACGGTCGAAGCCACGCAACACCACGTCGAATTCGGGCGGGGTGTTGTCCTCGTCGAAGATGTTGTTGAGTTGGGTGTCGATGTTGTTTGACGGCATGTGGCGGAATCCTGAACGGGTGCGAGACGGCTATTTGTGAACGGCCGGGGACCGCGTTGGTGGGCGCTGGTCGGGACCCCGGGGACGGGCGTGCTTTTCCGGTCCGGTCCGGACGCGGGTGAGACCGACGCGGCGGGTCGCGACCGGTTTCTCGACCATCGCCGACGCCATCGGGTGCGCTCCGTGCGGCCCGCCGCTGCGCGGGGGGTGCGGTGGCGCGGGCCGACCCGGTCCAGCCGGATCGCAGGACGTGGACCGGACGAGCCGGAGATTCACATCCGGTGGCCAACCGACTTTATCAAGCCAAGAACCCCTGGGAAGAGGGTTTCGGGTAACTTCCGGTGGGGTTTGCGGTCGCTTCTGCCGGCGGCGCACAAGATGTGATGTGTCCGGAACGCCCCCGTGACGTCGGGGGTCGGAGGAGTCGTCGGGGGCGGTGGTGTCAGTGGGCGCTCTGCACCAGTTCGGTGAGCACGCCCCCGCAGTCCTTGGGGTGCAGGAACACGATCTGCGAGTCCGAGGTGCCCCGCCGCGGGGCGGCGTCCAGGACGCGCACGCCCCGCCCGCCGACCTCCGCCGCGCTGGCGGCCACGTCGCCGGTGCCGAACGCGATGTGGTGCACGCCCTCCCCGTTGCGTTCGAGGAACCTCCCCACCGGGGAGTCCGGCCGGGTCGGCTCCAGCAGTTGCAGATACGTGGCGCCTCCGTCGTCCGTGCCGTTGATCCGGAGCATCGCCTCACGGACCCCCTGCTCCTCGTTGACCTCCTCGTGCTCCACCTCGAACCCGTAGGTGGACCGGTAGAACTCGATCGACGCGTCCAGGTCGCGGCAGGCGATGCCGACGTGGTCCAGACGGGTCAGACCGGAGAAGGGGACGGCGCGATCAGGGGTGTCGTTCATCAGGTTGTCGGGTGTGGAGGCCCGGTCCTCCAGGGCCGGGGGAAACACCCTTCTCCTTCCGGTCGGGTACTCACAAACAAGCTGTTAAAATGTGAAGCATGGCGAGGAAGACTGTGAAGCGGGCGTTCAAGTACCGCTTCTACCCCACGGACGCGCAGGCGGCGGAGCTGTCGCGCACGTTCGGGTGTGTCCGCCTCGTCTACAACAAGGCCCTCGCCGCCCGCACCCGGGCCTGGTACCAGAACCGGGAACGGATCAACTACAACGCTACCTCGGCGATGCTCACCGGCTGGAAGAAGACCGACGAACTCGCCTTCCTGGCCGAGGTGTCCAGCGTTCCGCTCCAGCAGACGCTGCGCCACCTCCAGGGCGCGTTCTCCAACTTTTTTGCTGGACGCGCGCAGTACCCGCGCTTCAAGTCGCGCAAGAAGTCCCGCACCAGCGCGGAGTACACTCCCAGCGCGTTCCGCTACCGCGACGGGCAGCTCACCCTGGCGAAGATGTCCGAGCCCTTGGACATCGTCTGGTCCCGCCCGCTGCCCGAGGGAGCCGAGCCGTCCACGGTGACGGTGTCGCGGGACGCCGCCGGGCGCTGGTTCGTGTCGCTGCTGTGCGAGGACGTGGTCGAATCCTCCCCGGCACCGACTGACGCGGTGGGTATCGACGCCGGGATCACGTCGCTGGTCACCCTGTCCACGGGGGAGAAGGTCACCAACCCTCGGTATGAGCGGGCCGACCGGGCTCGGCTCGCCCGGGCCCAGCGGGCGCTGTCGCGCAAGCAGAAGGGGTCGGCGAACCGGGCCAAAGCGCGGCGCAGGGTGGCGCGGGTGCACGCCCGGATCGCCGACCGGCGCAGGGATTTCCTGCACAAGCTCACCACTCGTCTCGTCCGCGAAAACCAAGTGGTCGTGATCGAGGACCTGACTGTGCGCACCCTGGTCAAGAACCGCACCCTGGCCCGCGCCATCAGCGATGCCGCGTGGTCGGAGCTGCGGTCGATGCTGGAGTACAAGGCGGACTGGTACGGGCGGGAGCTGGTCGTGGTGGACCGGTTCTTCCCTTCCACCCGTTCGTGCTCGGCCCCCGGGTGCGGGTACGTGCACGAGAGGCTGCCGCTGGACGTGCGGGCGTGGACCTGTCCCCGGTGCGGGACGGTGCATGACCGCGATGTGAACGCGGCGAACAACATCAGGGCCGCCGGGCTGGCGGTTGCTGCCTGTGGAGCCGGTGTGAGACCTCAACGGGAGTCCTCCCGGACGGGGCTGTCGGCGTCGAAGCAGGAAGGCCGCGGGGCGACCCGCGACGGGGCGAAAGCCCCGAACCACCGGTAGGTGGTTCCGTGATCCCGGCCGTTCACGACCGGGAAGAAGCCAACGTGTGAACCTCTCGACGGCGGCCAACGGCTGTGTGGGTATCGTTGCAGACCAGGTGCGTCACCGATCACTTGGAGGCCAGTTACCATGCCCGGTTCCGTCATCGTCGGTGGGGCTCGCACCCCCACCGGACGACTCCTCGGCTCCCTCGCCGGGTTCTCCGCCGTCGACCTGGGCGGCTTCGCGATCAAGGGCGCGCTCGACAGCGCCGGGATCACCGGCGACCAGGTCGAGTACGTGGTCATGGGCCAGGTGCTCCAGGCCGGCGCCGGGCAGATCCCGTCCCGCCAGGCCGCGGTCAAGGCCGGGATCCCCATGAACGTCCCCTCGGTCACCATCAACAAGGTGTGCCTGTCGGGCCTGGACGCCATCGCCCTGGCCGACCAGCTCATCGCCGCGGGCGAGTTCGACGTCGTGGTCGCGGGCGGCATGGAGTCCATGACCAACGCCCCGCACCTGCTGCCCAAGTCCCGGCACGGGTACAAGTACGGCTCCATCGAGGTCCTGGACGCCACCGCGCACGACGGCCTCACCGACGCCTTCGAGGGCGACTCCATGGGCGCCTCCACCGAGCGGCACAACGGCAAGCTCGGCATCGGCCGCCAGGAGCAGGACGAGTTCGCCGCCCGGTCGCACCAGCGCGCCGCCGCGGCCGCCGAGAAGGGCCTCTTCGACGCGGAGATCGTCCCGGTGGAGATCCCGCAGCGCAAGGGCGACCCGGTCGTCTTCTCGCACGACGAGGGCGTCCGCCCCGGCACCACCGCCGAGAGCCTGGGCAGGCTGCGCCCGGCCTTCGACCGCGACGGCACCATCACCGCCGGGTCCTCCTCGCAGATCTCCGACGGCGCCGCCGCCGTCGTGGTGATGAGCCGGGCCAAGGCCGAGGAGCTGGGCCTGCCGGTCCTCGCCGAGATCGGCGCGCACGGCAACGTCGCGGGCCCGGACAACTCCCTGCACTCCCAGCCCTCCAACGCCATCCGGCACGCGCTGGGCAAGGCGGGCAAGGAGGTCGCCGACCTCGACCTCATCGAGATCAACGAGGCCTTCGCCGCGGTCGGCCTCCAGTCCATGAAGGACCTGGGCGTGTCCGCCGACATCGTCAACGTCAACGGCGGCGCCATCGCCCTGGGCCACCCGATCGGCGCCTCCGGCGCCCGGATCGCCCTGCACCTGGTCCACGAGCTGCGCCGTCGCGGCGGCGGGCTGGGCGCGGCCGCGCTGTGCGGCGGCGGCGGCCAGGGCGACGCCCTGCTGTTCTCGGTGCCCGCCGAGTAGGACACCGCCGGGGCGGGCGCGCGGCACCGGGAGATCCCCGGACCCGAGCGTGTCGGCCCCTGTGAACCCGAAGTCCCTTGAGGACACTAGTCCTCACCCACCGTGTCATCGGGGCCGACCGGCCCCGCACGGAGTTACGACGCACCTGTCACGGCGGGGCGGCGGTCACGAGCCGCCGCCCCGCCGCCGCACGGACGGCTGTGCACGAAAAGGAGCCGCATGGACACCCCCCGACTGGTCGAGAAGCTGCTCAAGGGCGACCGCCGGGCCCTGGCCCGCGCGATCACCCTGGTGGAGAACGGCTCCCCGGAACTGCGCGAGATCATGGCGGGGCTGGCACCGCACACCGGCCGGGCCCGGATCGTCGGGTTCACCGGGTCTCCCGGCGTGGGCAAGTCCACGACCACCAACGCGGTGGTGCGCGCCGCCCGGGCCCGCGACCTGAGCGTGGCCGTGCTGGCGGTGGACCCCTCGTCCCCGTTCACCGGCGGCGCCCTGCTGGGCGACCGGGTCCGCATGCAGGAGCACGCCACCGACCCGGGCGTGTACATCAGGTCCATGGCCAACCGGGGCCACCTGGGCGGGCTGTCCTGGGCCGCCCCGCACGCCCTGCGGGTGCTGGACGCCGCCGGGTTCGACGTGGTGCTGGTGGAGACCGTGGGCGTGGGCCAGGCCGAGGTGGAGATCGCCGGGCAGGCCGACACCACCGTGGTGCTGTGCGCCCCGGGCATGGGCGACTCGGTGCAGGCCGCCAAGGCGGGCGTGCTGGAGGTCGCCGACGTGTTCGCGGTCAACAAGGCCGACCGGGACGGGGCCAAGTCGACCCTGCGCGAACTGCGCCAGATGGTCGCGATGAAGGACCGCGCCGACGACGAGTGGAAGCCGCCGATCGTCATGATGGTCGCCGTGCGCGACGAGGGCGTGGACGAGCTGTGGGACCGCCTGGACGCGCACTTCGCGCACCTGGAGGCCGCTGGCGGGCTCGCCGAGCGGCGCCGCCGCCGCGCCCGCGAGGAGGTGCAGGCCATCGTGCTGGACCTGCTGCGCTCCCGGATCGGGGTGGGCGACGACGGCGTCCTGGAGTCGGCGGCCCGCGACGTCGCCGAGGGCCGCCGCGACCCCTACGCCGCCGCCGACCTGGTCATCAAGGAGCTGGGCGCCTAGCGTCCCGGCGCTCAGCCCAGGGTCCGCAGCAGGAGCCCGGCGAACCCCTCGGGGTCGTCGACGAACCCGCCGTGCTCGCCGGGGAAGACCACCGGCTCCACCCCGAGCCGTTTGGCCAGCTCGCGGGAGGTCCGGTCGGTGAGCAGCGCCCCCGACTCGACGCCGATCCCCACCACGACCCGGACCGGGCCGGCGCGCAGCGCGTCGACCTCGGGCACGTAGCGGGTGGTGGGCCCCAGCTCGTGGGTGAAGAACCGCGCGCTGTCCGCCAGGTCCTGCTCGCTGAACTCCTGCTCCGGCCCGCCCGGCCCCGGGCCCTCCTCGCCCTCCTCGGGCATCTGGAACCCGGCGTTGGCCATGAACGCCCCGAACGCGGCCATCACCCCGTCCCGGTGGTAGGTCTCGACGATCGCGTCGACGGCCGCGCGCTGCTCGGCCGCGTCGGGGAGCAGCTCCAGCACCGGCGGCTCGTGCGCCACGACGGTGCCGAACCGGCCCGGGTGGCGCGCGGCCGCGGCCAGCGTGGTGACCGCCCCGCCGCTGGAGCCCAGGACGTCGGCCTTCTCCACACCCAGCTCGTCGAGCAGCGCCACCAGGTCGTCGGCGCGCAGCTCCGGGGTGGAGTCCTGCCCGGGGTCGTCCAGGGGGCTGCGGCCGATGCCGCGCGGGTCGTGGGTGACCACCGTCCGGTCGGCGGCCAGGATGTCGGCGACCGCGGCGAACTCGGCCGCGGCCATCGGCGCCCCGGTCAGGACGAGCACCGGACCGCTGCCGCGGACCTCGTAGTACAGGGTGCCGTCGGGGGTCTTGAGGGTGTGCGACTCGGGCATCGTGATTCCTTCCGTGCCTCTTGTTCCAGGTCTCACCGGTACAGACCCGGCGCTCCCACGGAAATCATCGCCCCCGCCGGAACT
>NZ_JBJJBV010000230.1:0-10630 GCF_045446735.1 Nocardiopsis protaetiae | reverse complement strand
CCACCGTGCCCCGGGCATGCGTTCGGCCCCGGTCCTGGAGGTGACCGGGGCCGAACGGTTCAGGAGGGGGCGCTCCCGCGGAGGTCAGTCGGCGTAGACGCCGAACTCCAGCAGCGAGTACCCCCACGGCGTGCCGCGCTCGGTGCCCAGCACCCGCACGTAGCGGCCGGTGCCGTCGACCTCGGCGGTGTCGACCGCGCCGGTGCCGCCGGTCACCGCGTGCAGCGTCGTCCAGTTCTGGCCGTCCTCGGACACCTGCACCTCGTAGGCGCGGGCGAAGGCGGTCTCCCAGAACACCTGGACGGTGTGGAAGGACCGGCTCGACCCCAGGTCCACCTGGAGCCACTGGGGGTCGCTCCAGTCACTGGCCCAGCGGGTCCCGGGGTCGCCGTCGGTGGCGTTGGACGGTGGGAACGGCGCCCCGTCGCCCACCTCCTGGAAGGAGGAGGCGGTGGTCGGCGCGCCCTGCGCCAGGTTCGTCCCGTCCACCCGCGGGGCCACGACCCGGATCGAGGTGGTCTCGATGCCGACGTTGCCCTGCCCGTCGCGCGAGTACAGGTACACCTTCCACACGCCGGGGCGGCCCGGGGCGGTGACGGTGTGGGTGCCGTCGCCGTTGTCGGTGTGCTCGGCGTCCACCAGCGACCCGTTCCCGTCCACGTAGTTGGCGCTGAACCGCACCTGCTGCGTGAGGGTGTCGCCGTCGGGGTCGGCGACGTCCGCGGACAGGGTGAACTCCCGCCCGGCGGGGACCGCGGTGCGGTCGCCCGCGACGGTCAGATCCGTGATGACCGGCGGGGTGTTGGCCGGGGCCCGCCCGCCGAACATCTCGGCGACGGAGTAGTAGGACAGGCGGCGCTCGCCGCCGGGCAGCAGGTTGAACCACACGCCCCCGAAGTCGTCCTCCAGGCCGTAGTGGAACATCGTGCCGCCCAGCGCGACGCCCTCGTGCGCCATCAAACAGTCCCAGGCGTCGCGGTAGCCGTCGCGCTTCTCGACGTCGGTGGGCTCGTCGGGGACGCCGTTGACGTCGTCGTCGACCTCCCACTCGCCGGCCGGTCCGCCCTCGGTGAGGATGTACGGGCGGTCGTAGCCCTCGCTCTCCCAGGTTTCCCGGATGTCGCAGACCGCCCCGTAGGAGTTGACGGCGAGCAGGTCCAGGTCGGGGGAGTGCTCCTGGTAGTAGGGCCAGGCCCCGGTCCAGGCGTCGGTGGAGGTCACCGGGTGGTCGGGGTCCAACGCCCGGATCTCCAGGGCGGCGTCGTTGACGAACTCGGCGTAGGCGGCCCGCTGGGCCTCCAGCTCCGCGCCCTCGAAGCAGTTGTCCATGCCGAGCAGGGACTCGTTGCCGACGTTCCACATGAGCACGCCGGGGTGGTCCTTGTAGGCGGCCACCCACTCGTTCATGAGGTAGAGCTGGTAGCCCTTGTAGTCGTGGTCGTTGATGTAGTCGACGCACCCGCCGCTGCCCGGTCCGCCGCCGGGCTGGAGCCAGAAGCCCATGATGACGCGGATCCCGTTGGCGGCGGCCGCGTCCAGCAGGGGAGCGGTGCTCGCGTCGGTGCCCCAGGTGCGCACGGTGTTGACGCCCATGGAGGCCAGGTCGGGCATGTACTCGGCGGCCCGGTCCATGGCCGGGCCCCAGGTCAGGCCCTGGACGGTGTAGGGGGAGCCGTCGACGGTCAGCTCCCAGTCGCCGTGGTCGCCGGTGACCTCGACGACGGAGGCGGCGGTCAGGGCGTTCCCGTTCGGGGCGGGGGCGCCGGGGAGGTCGGGTGCGGCCTGGGCCGCCGTGGTCGTCAGCAGGGGTAGGGCGATCGCGAGGCCGGCGGCGGCCGCCAGCGTCGATCGTGTCGTCGGTGGCACGTGTGTTTCTCCTCGGTAGCGGGGGGAGCGGGCACAGGGGCCCTGGGAGAGCGCTCTCACACGAGAATGGGGGCCTCCGTAGCCCCATGTCAACGCCCCCAAACCGGCCGGAACACCCGCGGATCCCGTCCGGAACCGTGAAAGCCGAGGTGAACGCCGGATTTCAGGGGGATCACCCCGCCGGCATTTCCCGGACCCGAGGCGGCGCCCGGCCGTGCGGCGGAGGCCGAGCGCGCGGCGGGACCCGGCCGTGGTGCGGGGCCCGGCCGCCCGCTCAGGCCGAGTCGCGCACCACCAGGGTCGGTTCGAAGATCACCGAGGTCGGCCGCAGCCCCCGGTCGGCGACCCGCTCCAGCAGCAGCCGGGTCATCTCCGCGGCCATCTCCTCGATCGGGTGCCGCACCGTGGTCAGGGTGGGCCTGCTGGCCAGCGCCGCGCTGGAGTCGTCGAACCCGACCACCGCCACGTCCTCGGGCACCCGCCGCCCGTGTTCGCGCAGGACGTGCAGCGCACCCTGCGCCATCAGGTCGTTGGCGGCGAACACCCCGTCCAGCTCCGGCTCCCGCTCCAGCAGCAGCTCCATGGCCTTCTCCCCGCTCTCCTGGGTGAAGTTGCCCTCGGCGGACGGCACGTAGGGGTGCCCGTGGCGGGCCATCGCCTCGGTGAACCCGGACAGCCGCTCCCGGGCGGCGGGCACGTCCAGCGGACCGGTGATGGTGGCGACCCGCCGCCGCCCCCGTTCCACCAGGTGGTCGGCGGCCAGCCGGGCGCCGTCCCGGTGCGCCAGGTCCACGTAGCTCACCGGGACCGGCCGGGCCGGGCGGGCGAACAGCACCGTCGGCACCCCGGACTCCACCAGCCGCTCCGGCAGCGGGTCCCCGGCGTGGGTGGACACCACCACCGCGCCGTCGGCCAGGCCCCGGCCCAGCTGGGCGACCACCTGTTCCCGGTCCGCGGCGGAGTCGGCGAACATCAGCATCGGGTGCATCGACCGGGGGCGCAGGAACCCCACGACCCCCGCGGCCACCCGGCCGAAGAACGGGTCGCCCAGCAGGTGGCCGCCCGGGTCGTCGTCCTCCTCGCCCGCACCGGAGACCACCAGGGCGATCGTGTCGGTCCGGCGGGTGACCAGGGAGCGGGCCGCCCGGTTGGGGACGTAGCCGGTGGCGGCGATGGCCCGGCGCACCGTCTCCTGGATGGCGGGGTCCACGTTGCGGTGCGCGTTGATGACGCGGGACACCGTGGCGCGCGACACCCCGGCGGCCCGGGCGACGTCCTCAAGTGTGGGGGAGCCCGTGGTTGCTCGGTCGACCATGGTCGCAGTTATATCAGAGAGCGCTCTCGGAGACCGTGTCCCGGTTTCTCCTGGAACCCCTGTGACCAGGGGGATCCACGATCCCCGAGAGGCGTCTCACCGGCCCCGCCCGGGGCCTTCCGCGGCCGGCGGGGTGAACGTCATGGTCAGTGCCACGGCCAGCAGCGCGGTCCCGGCGACCACCCCGTACACGAACCCGTACCCGGTCAGGGCGGACGCGGTGAGCACCGCACCGGTCACCGCGATCAGCAGCGAGACGCCCAGCGACTCCGCCACCTGGAGAGCCGAACTGTTGCCGCCCTGCTCCCGGTCCGGGGACAGCTTGAGCACCAGCGCGCTCACCTGCGGATAGGCCAGGCCCATGCCCGTCCCCATCAGCACACAGCCGATCACCGTCACCCAGAGCGGCAGCACCCCGGTCACCAGGCCCAGCGCCGCCACCGGCCCGCACAGGGTCAGCAGCGCGGCCGCGCGCAGCGAGGCGGGCGAACCCGCGGGGACGTTCGGGCGCCCCTGGACCCAGGCGCCCAGCGCCCAGCCGAACGCCCCGATCGCCACCACCGCGCCCGACGCCACCGGGCTGAAGTCCAGCCGGTGTTGGAGGTACAGCGGCAGGTAGATGTCGGTGGCGGCGTTGGCCGCCCCGAGCACACCACGGAAGGCCACCAGCCGGGGGATGCCCGCGCGCGCCCGCAGCGTCCCGGCGGGCAGCAGCCGCGCGGCGGTGACCGCCGCGGCGGCCGTTCCCACCACCGTCCCCACCACGAGCCAGGGCGACTGCTGCTGCCCGGCCAGGTGCAGGCCCAGCACCGCGACGGCCGCCGCCACCGCCCACAGGCCCCGGCGGCCCACCGGGGAGCCGGCCGTGTCCGGGCGCGGGGCCGAGCGGGTCGCGTTCAGCAGCACCGCCAGGGAGAGCGCCGACCCGGCCAGCACCAGGGCGAACACCAGCCGCCAGTGCATCAGCTCCACCAGCGCACCGGTCACCAGCGGGCCCAGGATCGACGGCAGCAGCCAGGCCGCGGTCAGCAGCCCGAACATGCGCGGGCGTAGGTCCTCGGGGATGAACCGGGCGATGATCACGTACAGGACGACCGAGTCGATGCCGCCGCCCACCCCCTGCAACAGGCGGCCCAGGATGAAGACCGCCATGCCCGGGGCGACCGCGCACAGCGCGATGCCCATCAGGAACAGCACCGCGCCCGCGATCAGCGGGCGGCGCACCCCGCGCAGGTCGGCCCAGCGGCCGCCGACGGTCATCCCGATGAGTCCGGTGGTGGCGGTCGCGGCGAACGCCAGCGAGTACCACTGCTCCGCGTCCAGGCTGCGGGCGACGACCGGCATCGCGGTGGTGATGGCGAAGGCCTCGAAGGCGATGAAGGTCATCAGCCCGAACACCCCGGCCACCACGGGGCGGTAGGGGGCCGCCCACAGCCGCGCCCGCCCGGGCGTCCCGGCCTCGGCGGTCACGGTGCCGCCTCGCGGTCCGCCGCGCTCGTCGTCTCCACGTTCTCCTCCTCGCCGGGCACGGGTGCGCCCGGGAGAATTCCACAACCTCAACACGGGTCGAGGTCAAGTCGCGCCGGGGGTCCGCACCCGTGGTCGTTCCCTGGCCGGAAGCGGACATCGGGACCTTCGCCGTGTCCTCGGTCACCCCCGGATCCCTAGGATGGGCGGCGCGTGACGCACCGTGCGTCCGCGCACACGTTCCCGAGGGGGCCCACGCGTGTCGGAGTCACACCGCAACGAGGCATCGGAAACCTCGGGCACCGTTGTCCAAGTGCGCGACGTATACGGCAACGTGACCGTGGGGACGCTCCCTCCCCCGCCGCCGCCCCGCCGGCTCCCGCCCGCCGACATCCGGCACACCGACCGCGAGTCCGAGCTGCACGCGATCCAGGCCGCCGCGGCCGACGTGGTGCGCCGGGGGCGCGGCCGCCTCGTCCTGGTCGAGGGCCGGGCGGGCATCGGCAAGAGCGCCCTGCTCGTCGAGGCGGGCCACCTGGTGGGCGACCGCTTCCCCGACGGGGTGCTCCACCTCGACCTGGCGGCCTGGCGCGACGACAAGGGGGACATCGACCTGTCGGCCGCCCTGCGCGCGCTGCTGCACGCCTTCCACGTCGCCGACGCCGACACCGAGGCCTCCCTCGCGGACCTGCGCGATCGCCTGCGGGAGGTCACCGCCGACCGCAGGGTCCTGCTGCTCGTCGACGGCGCCCACGACGCGGGCGAACTCGACTTCTTCACCCCGGGCGGCGGCCCCAACCTCGTCGTCGCCGCCTGCGCCCCCGGATTCCACGGGACCGCCGACCTGGTCGCCCGCAACGCCGAGGTCATCGCCCTGGGCGGGCTCGCCGACGCCGACGGCCTGCGGCTGCTGGAGGAGTTCCCCTCCGTGGCGGCGCGCATGCGCGAGCGCGGCGGGGCCGAGGAGGCACGGCGCCTGGTGGAGCTGTGCGGCGGCCTGCCCGCGGCGCTGCGCATGGTCGCGGGACTGCTGGACACCCAGCGCGACGCCACACCGGGGCAGGTCATCGCCGCGGTCGAAGAGGTCCGCAGGCGCTCCCCGCGCCTGTCGGGCTTCGACGCCGTCACCGAGATCGTCCTGGACCGGCTGAGCCCGCAGGAGCGCTCACTGCTGGACCTGTTCTCCCTGCACGGCGGCCGGGCCGTTCCCCCCGGACTGGGCGAGGCGGACCTGGGCGACCGGTCCGCCGAGGTCCAGCGCGCCCTCGTCGCGGCCGGGATCCTCCACCGGGTGGGGGTGTCGGAGGTCGGCGTCGTGGAGACGGTCGGGGCCCGGGTCCGGTCCGGGATCGAACCCCGCAGCGGGCGCTGGCACGACCTGGTCGACACGGTCCTGCGCTTCTCCACGGCGGTGCACCACCGGGCCGACCGCGCGGCGCTGGGGGAGCGGTACCGCCTCGCGGACCGGATCGAGTCCTCCGTGGCCAGGCTCGCCCCGGCCGCCTACGTGGCGCCCTTCGCCGACAAGCGCGAGGCCTCCGACTGGCAGGACGCCCACCTGCGCGACATCCCCGTACTGATGGAGCTCGCGGCCCAGGCCGGACGCGAGCGGGACGCGCTGCTGCTCGCCGACGCGGCCTGGCCCACCTGCCACGGGCGCAGGCGGCTGGCCCTGGGCGAGGTCGTCTATGCGACCGCCCTCGAACTGGCCCGGGGGCTGGACGAGCCCGCCGCCGTGGTGCGCTGCGCCGTCTACCTGGCCCGGATCCGGATCGAACTCGGGCGGCCGGAACAGGCCGCGGCCCTCATCGCGGAGGCGGGCCGGGCGGCGCGGGACCGGCTGGACGAGGCCGTCGTCCTGGAGGCGCGCGGCGTGCTCAAGAGCCGCTTCCCCGACGCCGAGCCCGAGGACGCGGTGGAGCTGCTGACCCGCTCACGGGACATCCACCGCGACCTGGGCCGTCCGCGCGGCGACGCCCTGCAGACCTACCAGCTGGCCGAGCAGGCCCGCCGCCGCGGCGACCTGGAACGCGCCGAGGCCGAGCTGCGCGACGCCGACCGCACCGCCCGCCGACGCCTGGACCAGGTCGGGGCGCCTGGCGGGGACCGGTGGGCGGCGGACGACTGGAAGCTGATCCGGGCCCGCATCGACCTGGCCCTGGCCCGGGTTCTGGCGGAGACCGGCCGGGAGGACGAGGCCCGCACCCGGGCCCGGGATGCGACTCTGAGGTTCGGCGACGCCGCCGAACCCGTGCGCCTGATCGGCGCCCAGCGCTTCCTGGCGGACCTGGCCCTGCGGCAGGGCGACACCGAGCAGGCCCGGACGATCACCGAGGAGATCCGCGCCGTGGCGGAGGCCTACCACTTGGAGGACGAGGCCCACCGCGCCCGCTGGTTCCTGGAAGCGGAAAGCGGCGAGGGCCGGTCCTGACCCGGCCCTGTCCCGGCCCTGAGCCCAGCCGCCCGGCTTTGGTGCGCGGCGCCGATCGCCTTACGGGCTGCGCCGGGCCGAGGCGCCTGAGCCGCCCGGTTGCGGTCTGCGGCGCCGCTCGCGCACCTGCCTGAGCCGCCCGGCTTCGGCGCGCGGCGCCGCTTGTGCACCTGCGGTGCGCTGGAGCGTTCGGGCCGTCGAGTTTCCTCGGGTGACGCTGACCGCCGCTCGGGGAGTGCCGGGGTGTCCAGCCGCGGCTTTGGCGGGCGGCGCCGACCATGCATTGGGAGTGCTCGGCTTCGGCGGGTCGCGCCGGGGCCCCGCCGGTTCATGTGAGGCGGTGGCCAAACTTGATCTCCAGGTAGACAAGCTTGACTAGTGCTCATCAATTTTGACTACTCCTAATCAAACTTGACCAGTGGCTCGGGTGCGTGCTCGACGGGCGCCAGGGCTCAGGGCCGCTCCGGGGTGTCGGCCCCCAGAAAACAAAAATTGCGCGGGGGGGGGGTGCCCCTCAGGCGATGGGTGCGCCCGCCCACCTCCACGTGCACCTCCTCGTGCCACTCCCGCCAGGGGCGGCCTTGGCGGGACCACGCGACGGCGGCCGCGGCCAGCACGGCCGCGTCGGGCGCCTCACCGGCAGGCGCGCCGGGCGCTCCCCCGGCGGCGCGCACCCGCATGGCCGCGCCCGACCGGTGCAGTACCAGCGCGCCGTCGCCGACCGCCACCGCGGCCAGGGCGGCCTTGGGGTACCGCTTCAACCGCCCGTGCGCCCACTCCAGCGCCGGATCCTCCGCCGCGGACCGGCGCGCCGACCAGGCGTCCGCCGACTCCCACCGGGTCATGACCGCGTCCTCGGCGTCCACCACCAGCGCCCGCCCGACGGGACCGCGCACACCCGCCGGGAACCGGCGCAGCCGCAGCCCTCCGCCGACGGGCTCGGCCGCCACCCGCCACGCCGTCACGTCCCCGGCGGCCCGGGGCGGGCGGTCCGGGTCCGGCAGCGGCCGGTAGTGCGCGGGTCCGGCGGGCTCGGGCAGCTCCAGCAGCCCGTACACCAGCGACCGCAGCCGCGCCGCCGATCCGCCGGGGTGGGCGATCAGCAGGTCGCCGACCCCCATCGGGGCGGCCCGCAGCGCCTTGGCCACCTGCTCCTCCAGCGGCGGCGCCCCGGATTCGGTGTCCAGGCGGGGCATCACCGCGCCGAACACCGGCAGCGGCGACGCCGGGTCCAGGTCGGCGCCGTCGAACGCCGCCAGCAGCACCGGCCGCCCGATCGCCGCCGCGTAGTAGGTGGTGGACCCGGCGTCCCCGATCACCAGGTCGGCCGCGATCATCGCCGCCCGCCAGCCCTCGAACGGCGGGACCAGCACCAGCCCCGCCTCGACGTCGTCGGCGAACCACTGCTCGATCTCCCCGCGCCTGCGCGAGAACCACACGTTGGGGTGGGCCACCAGCGCCATCCGGTACTCGTCGTGCGGCAGCCCCGCCAGCAGCGCCCGCACGGTCTCGCGCTGCGCGCCCAGCAGGGATCCGGCGTTCCAGGTGGAGGACAGCACGACCAGCCGCCGGTCGCCCACCCCCAGCAGTTCCCGGTACCGGTCCCGGCGCCCCAGCGCGGCGAGCATCCGGTCGAACGCGGGGTCCCCCACCACCGCACCGCGCCCGGCCGCCGGGGGACAGGTGCGCGCCAGCCGCTCGACCTGTTCGGGATGGGAGAACGCCATCCGGGTCGGGACCACCCGGCCCTCGTGCAGCAGCTCGTCCGCGTCCAGCCCGGAGGCGTGCTCCAGGGACCCGGGCCGCTCGCCGACCTGCCGGTTGTGCCCGGCGCCGTGCGGCATCGTCAACAGCGGCATCGGCAGCCGGTGCAGCCCGCCCTTGGTGCTGGCGGCCAGCGCCAGCTGGTACCGGGTCGGCCGCAGCAGCGACTGCTCCCACGGCACCGGCGGATCGAACCCGGCGCCGCGCAGCATCTCCTCCAGCCCCGGCTCCGAGCGCGACCCCGGCGGCACAGTGAAGGCGACGCCCACCCGGTCGTCGAACAGGCCGCAGACGTCGAGCAGGCGCCCGGCCGCAGGAACGCTGCGTGCGACGGCCAGCACCTCGCGGTCGGGGGCGAAGGTCTGCCACGTGCGGGTCGGGGGTCTCACGGGCGGTGCGGTTCTCCGGGGCGTTCGGTGGGGCGGGGGTGAAAGCGGGGGCAGGGGGCGGGGCGGCCGGGACCGACCCAGCTTAGACCGTGCTCGCCGTCACCCACCGTGCTTGTGGACCTCAGCGGTCCCACCGCCCCCACCAGGCTCCGCCAGGCCCACTGGGCTCGTATGTCCCGCCGGGCCTACCGTGCTTGCGAGCCCCACCACCCCCACCAGGCTCCGCCAGGCCCACCGTGCCCGCCGCCCACTGTGCCCGCGTGCCCCACCGGGCCCGCCGTGCTCGCGGACCTCACCGGACCCACCGCTCCGAAAGGGCCCGCCAGGCCTGTCAGCCCCACCGGCCCCAACGGGCTCTGTCAGGTCCATCGGCCCCACCGGCACCGGGGCCGGGAACGCCGACGGCGCCCCGCGCCGTGGGGCGGGGCGCCGTCCGGCGGCGGCCCGGCCTCAGGCCAGGGCGTCCGCCAGGCGCGGGACCAGGGTGTCCACCGCGTAGGGGATGGACAGCACCGAGTTGTAGGTGATGGCGCCGCGCTGGTCGATGGTGGCGACGACCACCGCGTCCTCGCGCACCACGTCCAGGTCGGCGAAGACCGGCGCGGCCTCGACCACGTCGTAGTCCTCGTCGTCGCTCAGGACCAGCAGCACGTCGCCGTCCAGCCATTCGACGTTCTCGGCCGGCACCTCCACGAAGAAGCTCTCTCCGGTGTCCCGCCGGGTGATCTCCTCGGGGATCTCGAAGCCCAGCGACACCAGGAACTGGCCGCGGGCGTCCCCGGGCAGGTACGCGCCGAACTTCCCGTCGTAGGGCAGCACGACCCCGCCGACCAGGTCCGAGAACTCCGGGTGGTCGGCGCGGACCCGCGCCAGCAGCGCGTCGGTCTCGGCGTTGAGCTCCGCGCCCTTGTCCGGGACGCCCATCGCGGCGGCGATGGAGGCGGTGGCGTCCTCGCGCGGGACGGCGTAGGCCGCGGTCCCGGCGGGGCGCGCGAGCACGGGGGCGATCTGCGACAGGTTCTCGTAGGCGGCCTCGTCGAACCCGGAGGAGACGCCGACGATGAGGTCGGGCTCCAGGGTGGCGATCTGCTCGAAGTTGGGCTCGGCCTCGGACTCCAGCAGGGTCGTCTCCGCGTCTCCCACCAGTTCGCCGGTCCACGGGCCCAGCCCGTTCTCGAAGAACGGGTACCCGGTGTGGCCGACGGGGACCGCGCCCAGGGCCAGCACGGCGTCGGCGTCGGTGACGCCCAGGGTGACGATCCGCTCGGGCGCCTCGGTGAGGGTGGTCTCGCCGAACTCGTGCTCGATGGTGACCGGGAAGGCGCCCTCCTCGGCGGCGACCCCGCCGGAGCCGCCGTTGCCGGAGGCGCCTTCGGAGGCGGGGCCGGCGGGGTCGCC
>NZ_JBJJBV010000023.1:0-42910 GCF_045446735.1 Nocardiopsis protaetiae | reverse complement strand
ACCGCAGTGGTTCGCACCGGCTATATCCACCTGTACGGCCCGGCCCCCGCTGGGGACCGGTGGTGTCCGCAGGTCGGCTGTGTTCCGAGCGACCTGGAAGCCCCCGCCCGACGTACTGCTACTTGTCGGACTCCGAGTACTTCTCGGCGAGATCCGCGTAGCGGTCGATCAGGTCATCGTGAGAATCCGCGTAGGAATCGTCCGGAGCAGGTCCGGTCGGTCCTTCATCCTCAGCGACACCCAGCTCCGACCGCAGCCGATCAAGGTCGTTCCCACCGGTGCTGTACTTGAGCTTCCGGGCGACCTTCTGCTGCTTGGCCTTGGCTCGGCCGCGCCCCATTGGCTCGACCCCCTCAACGATGGGGTTCCGACGGAACCCCGGATCACTTATCTAACCCGCAACTAAACGGGCTGACCGCCGTCAAACGCGACTGACGACAGGCGCCAGCTTACGTACACGTACAACCGTACCTGGTCGGGCCCCGCCGTGCCTACGCCACCCGGGTGTGACGGATGTGGTGCGGGGACGCGGGACGGCCCAGGACACCGCCGGTCGGCCCCCGGCAAACCCTCTCCGACCGGGGGATTCGGGGTTCGGGCGTGGTGAGTGCCACACGGCGGGATGTGTGCCACGATGCGTTCCGTGCTGCCCTACACCGCCTATCTCCGCGTCTATCAGCCGATCGAGTCGTTCGCGCCGGACGTGCGGAGACGCTGGGAGGAGTACGCGCGCTCCCCCGACCGGCCGCGACGTGCGCAGGCGCTGGCCGCCGAGCAGGCCGAGGTGCTGGGCCGCCTGGTGGTGACCCCGCCGGTGGTGGCCCCGCGGGAGGAGAGCCGGAACGCGTACCTGCGCCGGGTGGAGGGGCGGCTGTACGTGTGCCCGTGGGAGACCCGGCTGCGGTCGTGGCGGGCGTTCACCGAGTTCGCGGAGCAGACCCCGCCGGCGCTGAGCGAGGCGTTCGTGCCGGAGCGGGAGGCCGAGCGGGTGGAGGAGCGCTACCGGGAGTGGCGGGCGTCGGGCGCGCACATCCGGCCGGGGATCCTGTCCAGCAACTGGGTGGTCCCGGTGGCATGGTTCGTGCCCTTCTCCGACGGGGACCGGCGGCTGGTGCCGTCCAAGGGGCCGACCCGGGCCCTGCTGTACCTGACGCGGACCTCGACGGGCCTGGAGCGGCTGGAGCGCACGGCGGCGGTGCTGACCGAGTACATCGGGCGGCACGCCGTGTCGGCGGCCACGGAGGGGCTGGTGGACTGGCTGCGGGCGGTGGCCCACCCGGGTTCGCTGCTGGAGCTGGACTACGGCGGCCTGGTGCACCTGCTGGACGACGAGCAGCTGGCGCAGGAGAGGTCGGTGGCGGAGGTGTCCGGGGCGGTGAAGGCGCTGGCGGCCGGGGACGCGGAGCGGGTGGTGGAACTGCGGGACCGGCTGCTGCGCCGGTGGAGGTCGATACGCGCCCTGGAGCACGCCAACTGAGAGTGATGAGATGCCCAGATTTTCATGGACACCGGCACATTGGGTGTCGTGAAATCTCGACGTCGAGGCACCCGCGACGCGCCGCCCGCGAACCTGGTACACCAGGTTTCTTTCCGCCCGGCGGGCCCGTTTGCGCACGTGACAACGGTGCGAGCCCGGACGTCGTCCGCGCACGACATCAAGCCCGGTGAAACTGGGCATAACGCCCGTTAGGGATCGACGTAGACTGTAGCCGCCCGATCACTGAAAGCACCGTCGTCCACCGGAGAACCCCTACAGCGCGGGCGATCCCGCGCAACCCGACCGCCCCGGGGCGGCTCGCGGAGGGGGACACCGCCCTCGACGGCCCCGCCCTCCCCCGGCGGGCCGGCCGGAGGCGCGACCCGACAAGCGAGAGACCCAGTGCCGGGGTTTCGGTCAGACCTCCGTAGCACTTCGTGACCTCCGGATCGAGAAAAACAAGGCCCGAGAACGAAGTTTTGACCGAATACGCCACATGCCACTAAACGTGTCGCTAGAATCACTTAGCGTGACGCAGCTACGAGCGGCTTTCCGGGGCCTCCCCTGAGCAAAGTTGCTGAAAGTGGCTGCGCCATCACCTCGGGTGATGCCAATATGGACTCATATTGGACATCCGGGCGAAGCGCCAGGATCACAGGCTCAAGGATCGGCACACAGATCCAGGAGGAGAGGCCGTACACATGTCAACTCGCACGCCCGAGGCGGAGCCCCTGTTGACCCCCGCCGAGGTTGCCACCATGTTCCGCGTGGACCCCAAGACCGTGACGCGCTGGGCCAAGGCGGGCAAGCTGACCTCGATCCGCACCTTGGGCGGACACCGTCGCTACCGTGAGACGGAGGTCCGTGCCCTGCTGGCCGGCATCCCCAGCCAGCGTACGGAGTGATCTCCCCGGTCTGAGCCGCTGATTTCCGGGGGGAACCGGCCGGACGCGCTCCGGCCGTGCAGACAGGCTGACAAGACCCGAGGGCGGGCCTTCACCGAGAAGGCCCGCCCCTTGTGTTCTCAGGGGCGGCAGCGGGTCTGGTTGAACGCGCGCACCCACTCCCACCTGCGGATGGGACATTCGTACCGGCGGGGTCCGTACATTTCCTTCTACAGCCGGACCCCCGCCGCTCCGTAGCGTTCGGGCATGGACAGGACGCAGACGGCACCCCCGGCCGTGGAACTCAACGGGGTCGTCAAGGAGTTCGGCGCGGTGCGCGCCGTGGACGGTGTCGACCTCGCCGTCGGCGCCGGTGAGCGGGTGGCTCTGCTGGGCCGCAACGGGGCCGGCAAGTCCACCGCCGTGGACATCCTGCTGGGGCTGAACACCCCCACCTCCGGGACCGCCCGGCTGTTCGGGACCACCCCGCGGGCGGCCGTCGACGCGGGCCGGGTCGGGGCGATGCTCCAGGACGTCCGGCCCATCCCCCGGGTCACCGTGCGGGAGCTGGTCGGGTTCGTCGCCCGCACCCACCGCGACCCGCTGCCGGTCGCCGAGGCCCTGGAGCTGGCCGGGCTGACCGAGGTCGCCCGCCACCGCGCCGACCGCCTCTCCGGCGGCCAGACCCAGCGGGTGTGCTTCGCGCTCGCCCTGGTCGGCGGCCCCGACCTGCTGATCCTGGACGAGCCCACCGCCGCCCTGGACGTGGCCGCCCGGCGCGCGTTCTGGGAGTCCATGCGCGCCCTCACCGAACGCGGCACCACCGTGCTCTTCTCCACCCACCACCTGGAGGAGGCCGACCTCAACGCCGACCGGGTCGTCGTCATCGACCGGGGGCGGGTCATCACCGACGACTCCCCCGACCGCATCCGGCGCTCGTTCGGGACCGGGGTCGTGTCCTTCGCCCTGCCCGACGGGGCGGAGCGCCCCGCCGGGCTGGCCGGCCTGCCCGGGGTGGTGTCCGTGGAGGACCTGGGCGGCCGGATCCGGCTGCGCACCACCGACTCCGACGAGACCGTGCACGCCCTGGGCGCCCTGGTCCGGGTGCGCGGCCTGGAGGTCGCCACCGCGAACCTGGAGGACGCCTTCCTCGGCATCACCTCCGAGAACCCCCCTGCCCCCCATCGAACCCGGAAGGCCGCCCGATGACCCGCACCGCGACCCGCACCGCCGTACTGACCGCCTACGTGGGGCTGGAGCTGCGCCGCACCTCCCGCGACCCCGGGTTCATGGTCTTCGGGCTGGGCACCCCCGTGTTCATGTACGTGCTGTTCACGAGCATCGGCCGGGGCGACGGCCCGGTCGACCCCGGGTGGGCGGTGGCGTCCATGGTGGGCCTGGCCGCCTACGGCGCGCTCGGCGCCGGGCTGTCGGCCGGGACCTCCGTCGCCGAGGACAAGGGCACCGGCTGGCTGCGCCTGCTGCGGCTGCTGCCGATGCGGCCGTGGACGGTGGTGGCCGGACGCGCGGTCACCGGTTCGCTGATGGTGCTGCCCGCCGTGCTGCTGGTCCTGGCCACCGGTGCGCTGCTCAACGGGATCCGGCTGGAGGCCTGGCAGTGGGTCGTGCTGCCGCTGCTGCTGTGGGTCGGATCGCTGCCGTTCGTGCTGCTGGGCCTCGCCAACGGGTACCGGCTGTCGCCGTCCGCGGCCGGGACCACGAACATCGTGATCAACCTGGTGGTGGCGCTGCTGGGCGGCCTGTGGTTCCCGCTCTCGGAGTTCCCCGGGGCGCTGGCGGCCCTCGCGGCCTGGTCGCCGGGGCACCTGTTCGGGTCGCTGGGGTGGGCCACCGTGGCCGGGGGCGCGCCCGCCGCCGGTAGCGTGGCGGGGCTGCTCGGGTGGACCCTGGTGTTCGGGGCCTACGCGGTGAGCTCCTTCCTGCGACCGGTGACGAAGGGCTAGGGACCTCATGGACGGGCCGAGGGACACCACGGGCGACGAGGGCTGCGGCATGGGCTCCGCGCACGGCCGGGGTGGCAACGGGCGCGCCGCGTACCTGCCCGGGCTGCTGCTGACCGCGGGCGCCGTCACCGACCTGTTCGACGGCGCGCCCTGGCCCTGGTTCGGATGGGCCGGGCTGCTGGTGGTCTCGGCCCTGTACACCGCCGTGGTCACCCGGGACCTCACCCCGCCCCGGTACGCGGGGCGGGGGATCATCGCCCTGCTGGTCGCCCAGGCGGCGCTGACCACCGTGCTGGCGCTGGTGTACGGCGACACGTGGGTGTTCCTGTTCATGATGGCGGCGCTGGCCTGCGGCACCGCCCTGCCGACGGTGCCGCTGGTGGGCGCGCTGATCGTGCTGGGCGGGGCGGCGGGGGTGATCGCCGGGCACCGGGGCGACGCCGTGTGGCTGCCGATGTTCTCGGGGTACGGGACGTTCATCTCCGGGGTCGCGGTGTCCGCGCTGATCGGGCTGGGCGAGACCGTGCGGGAGCTGAGCCGGACCCGGGAGGAGCTGGCCCTGGCCGCGGTGGACCGGGAGCGGCTGCGGTTCGCCCGCGACCTGCACGACCTGCTCGGGCACAGCATGTCGGTGATCGTGGTCAAGGCCGAGGCGGTGCGCCGGCTGGCCGCGCGCGACGCTGCGGCGGCCGCCGCGCAGGCCGCCGACATCGAGGAGGTGGGGCGGCGGTCCCTGACCGAGATCCGGGAGGCGGTGTCGGGGTACCGGGAGGGCGGGCTGACCCGGGAGCTGGAACGGGCGGGGTCGGCGCTGGCGGGGGCGGGTATCGCGGTGGCGGTGCGGCGGTCGGGTCCGCCGCCCCCGCCGGAGGCCGAGACGGTGCTGGGCTGGGTGGTGCGCGAGGCCGTGACGAACGTGCTGCGGCACAGCGGCGCCACGTCGGTGGAGCTCGCCGTGGAGCACGGGGACGACGCCGTCCGGGTGACGGTCACCGACGACGGCCGCGGCGGCCCCGCGCCCGTTCCCGGGGAGGCCCCGCCGGACGGGCCGCACGACGGGCCGCGGATCGGCGGGCACGGCCTGGCCGGGCTCGGCGAGCGGCTCGCCCTGGCGGGCGGCCGCCTGGAGAGCGGCCCCGCCCCCGACGGCGGCTTCCGCGTCACCGCCGAGCTTCCCGTGACCACGGGGGCTGTCGAGGCGGCGGGAGCCCACCGGGGCAGGTGAGGCGGCAGGGGCGCGAACGGCGGGGCTCCCGAGACTGCCAGGACCGCCGGGGTCGGTGGGGCGGCAGAGGCAGTTGAGACCGCGGGGCCGTCAGGACTCCTGTGACTAGTGAGGCCGCCGGGACCACCGGGGCCGCAGAGGCCGACTGAGCGGCGGGGCTCCCGGGGCGGCGCGGCCGGGGAACGGTGCCCTAGAGTTCGGCGCATGAGTGCTGCCGATGCCCCCTCGCCCGTCCGGGTGCTGCTGGCCGAGGACCAGGGGATGATGCGCGACGCGATGGCGCTGCTGCTGGGCCTGGAGGCGGACCTGGAGGTCGTCGCCCTGGTGGGCGAGGGCCCGGCGATCGTGCCCGCCGCGGTGGAGCACCGGGTGGACGTCGCCGTCCTGGACATCGAGCTGCCCGGGGGCAGCGGCCTGGAGGCCGCCGCGGAGCTGCGCGAGCGGCTGCCGTCCTGCCGGGTCCTCATCGTCACCACGTTCGGCCGCCCCGGGTACCTGCGCCGGGCGGTGGAGGCGGGCGCGGCCGGGTTCCTGAGCAAGGACGGCCCCGTGGAGGAGCTGGCCGCGGCGATCCGGCGGGTGGCCGCGGGCGGGACGGTGATCGACCCGGTACTGGCCGCGGCGGCGCTGGGCTCGGAGCCCGACCCGCTGACGGCCAGGGAGCGCCAGCTGCTGGCGGCCGCCATGGACGGCTCCACGGTCGCCGACATCTCGGCCCGGCTGCACCTGTCGGAGAGCACCGTCCGCAACTACCTGTCGTCGGCCATCGGCAAGACCGGCACCCGCAACCGCACGGAGGCGGCGCGGGTGGCCTACGAGAAGGGCTGGCTCTGACGCCCGGCCCGGGGGTCAGTCGCCGATGCGGTCGTCCATGGCGGAGGTGCGCTTGCGGGCCAGGAAGGTGGCGGTGGACCCGCCGCCGATGGCCACCAGGGCCGCGGTGACCAGGGCGGCCAGGGAGCTGCCCGTCATCGCCAGGTTGTTGTTGGAGCGCGGCTGCGCCTGCGGGGCGCTGCTCGCCCGGTCGCCCGGGGACGGGGAGGTCCCCGAGCCGGCCGCGTAGGTGGAGCCCAGCGCCCAGGAGTCGGCGAAGTCGACGGAGAACCCGTTGTGGTCGGCGGTGTCCCCGACGCTCACGGTCACGCTGAGCCGGGAGCGGGCGCCCTGGCCCCGCCAGTCCGGGTCCTCGTCGTCGAAGGTCTCCTGGACGCGGGCGAAGTGGACGGCCACCGGGACCTCCAGGACCGTCTCCCCGTCCTCGTCCATGACCTCCAGGACGTCCTCCACGACCTGGGCGCGGCCGGGCCGCACCTGGTCCACGGGCACCCCGAAGGCGCTGAGGGCCCCGTGGTCGAAACCGGTGCCGGTGTGCCCGTCGAACCCGGCCGAGGCCGTGGTGGTGACGTCGGCGACGGAGATCTCCAGGGTGTTGTCGGCGGCGACCCGGCGGGTGGAGGCGTCGTCCAGGACGATCACGTCGTCCGCCGGGCTCTCGCTCTCGCCCGGGGAGGGGCTGGCCGGGTCCGGGCTCTGCGACTCGCCCGTGAAGCCCGGGTGGTCGCCGTCGGCGGGCGGCTGCTGGGGCCGGGGCTCCTCCTCGCCCTCCGGGGTGGGCGCGTCCCAGTACGGGGAGAGCGGTTCCTCGCCGTCCCCGGCCGAGGGGGCGTCGTCCGGGGCGGACGGGGCGATGTCGAGGTCGGCGGGCACGTCGATCATGCCGAGGCCGATCAGGTCCGCGACGGTGAGGCGCAGGACCGCCGAGTCCACGACGGCGGTGGAGGTCGCGCCCTTGGCCCCGATGACGGTGTGGCTGGAGCCCTCGATGTCGATGTAGGGGGCGAGCGGGCCGTACACGTCGGCGGTGTCGCCGCGTTCCTCGTTGTCCCCGCCGAAGCTGACGGCGGTGGAGTAGCCGGAGACGGCGTCGCCGTTGGCGGCCCAGGCCTGTGCGTTCCCCCATACGAGCGGGTCCACGGCGGTGGCCGCCGTGGCGGCCGGGGGCAGGGACACGGTCAGGCCGAGCACGGCCGCGAGCACGGCCACGGCGGTGCCGCCGAGGAGGCGGTGTGCTGTCGTTCTGGCGGGGGTCACCACGGCACTCCTGTAGCTACTGGGGGATGTCCGGCCTTGCGGCCGGTCCCGTGGCCCGGGCGGGGGCGGGCTTCACGGGGGCGCCGCGAACGTGGTCGCGGCACGCGGGGCGGCGGGGACGACGGCCTTCCCGCCCCGGGGGAAGGGGCCGTGCGGGGCGGGGCGCGCGGGGCGCCCACACGGGCGAGCCTAACCGCTCGATCACGAATGGGAAACCGTTCTCCGGCGCGTGATCGCTCACCGTGAGGGGTCGGATGCTCGTCTGCTGCCCGATCGGATGACCGGTTAACGGTCAGCGGGGTGGGAGAGTTCCGGTGTCCGAAAACGCGAACGGCCCCGGGGAGTGATCCCCGGGGCCGTCCTGGTCACCGTGTCACCGGCGGGGCCGGTGGCGCGGTGTCCGGTGCCTAGTTGTCGTTCTCCTCGGCGGGAGCCTCGACGGCGGTCTTCTTGCGGCGGGCCAGGTAGGCGGCGGCGCCACCACCGGCGGCGATCGCGGCACCGGCGGCGATCAGGCCGCCGATCGGGCTACCGGTCGCGGCCAGGGCCTCGGAGGGCTTGGCGGCGGGCTTCTTCTGCTCCTCGACCGGCTTCTCGATCGGCTTCACCGGGCGCGGCTTCTCCTCGCCGGGGTTCTCACCGTCGTCGAGGGTCAGGGTGCCGACACCGGTCTCGGCGACGGTGATGTAGTCGATCAGCTCGCCGTCGACCTTGAGGTCGTAGTCGAGGACGGCGTAGGCGTCGTCCCAGAGGTAGCCCTCGAAGTCGGTGGTCTCCTCCCAGGTGTAGGAGTCCGGGGTGACGGTGAGGTTCACGCCCTCGGGAGCGGTGACGTTGCTGACGGTGCCCTCGTTGATGCTGTAGGAGACCGAGCCGTCCCAGCTCTTGAAGGTGCTGACGGAGATGCCGGTGATGGTGGCCGAGACGAGGATCTCGTCGGAGTTGGCGACCGTGTCGCTGTTGGTCTCGTCGAGCTGGAGGACCTCGGCCTCGGGGGAGCTGCTCGGGGCCTCCTCGACCGGCGCCTCGGTGTTCTCGTCGACCGGGGGGGTGGTGGGGTCGGTCTCGCCGGTCTCGCCGGTCTCCCCGCCCTCCTCGCCGGAGGTGTCGTCGCCGCCCTCGGAGCCCTCGCCCTCGGAGTCGTCACCCTCGGAGCCGCCGTCGGTGGGCTCTTCGGACGGGTCGGCCTCGTCCTCGGTCTCCTCCTCTTCCGGCTCCTCCTTCTCCAGCTCGTCGTCCTCGACGTCGGTGACGGTGATCTGGATGTTGACCGAGGGGACCTCGACCGTGGAGCGGATGCCGTCGGCGCCGACCGTGGCGGTGGTGGTGCCCGACCAGGAGGCCCAGCCGTAGTTGACGGAGAAGGAGTCGCTGGCGGTGCCGTCCTGGGTCTCGACGAACCCGGCGCCGCCCTCGGAGGCGGCGTAGGCCCAACCGTACTGCTCGACGTCCGCGGCGGCCGGAAGGGCCGTGGCGATGCTCAGCGCACCGAGGGCCGCGAAAGCAGCACCGCCCTGGATGATACGGCGAGCGGTAATGGTGGAAGTGGTCTTCAAATCAATCCTCTAGGGGACCCCGACCCGTGCTCATCGGGTCGGCCTGGTTCAGAGCAACGCTCACGGGCGGGGTACGGCCACGCTGCGCGGGGGACTGGGACCAGGGTTCGGATGGGATGGGGAAAGCCCGGAAAAACTGCTTTCACCAGGGAGATCGACCGCGGCCTCGGACGGAGGGGCCTGCGGAGCCGATGCGGGAGACTTCCCGTTTCCTCACGAGAACCTTACAACGACCGAATGCCCGAAAACATCCGAAAATGGATAACAAGAAGATTACGAGAGAAAGTCGCGCTACGCTGTGAACGGGCCCGGATTCGGTTTCAAGATTTTTCTCGTATCGTGTAAACCGATCAATGGGTGAAGCGTCTTATAAAGAAGTACCCTGCGCGGAGGGGGAGTTCCGCCCGGTTCGCCCGGTAGGTTGTGGGCATGCCCGTCTCCGCAGCGCCAGGGCCCCGGAGCCGCGCCACCCGCGCCCTGTACCTCATCCCGCTCCTCGCACTCCTCGCCGTCGGCTGCTCGCCGGCGTCCGGAGCCGCACCCGACACCGACCCCACCGCGGCCATCCCGCTGCCGGGTCCCGACGACGGCTCCACCGGCGGGGGTTCGCAGGAGACCCCGGGCCAGGAGGGCGGCGGAGAACTCGTCGGCGACGGCCCCCTGCACGACAAGATCGTGGTCATCGACCCCGGGCACAACGGCGGCAACGCCGAGGCCGCCTCCCAGATCAACCGCCTGGTCCCCGCCGGCCCCCAGCAGAAGGCCTGCGACACCGTCGGCGCCGAGACCGGCACCGGCTACCCCGAGCACCTCTTCAACTGGGAGCTCTCCCTCCTGGTCAAAGAACGCCTGGAGGCAGACGGCGCCACCGTGATCCTCACCCGCGAGGACAACGAGAGCGTGGGCCCCTGCATCAACGAACGCGCCGAGATCGGCAACGAGGCCGGCGCCGACGCCGCCCTGTCCATCCACGCCGACGGCGGCCCCGAGTCCGGGCGCGGCTTCCACGTGATCGTGCCCGGCGAGGTCGAGGGCTTCACCGAGGACATCGTGGAGCCCTCCCGGGAACTGGCCGAGGACCTGCGCCGCGAATACCGCGAGGGCACCGACATCCCCTACGCCGACTACCTGGCCCAGGACGGCCTGGACGAGCGCACCGACCTGGGCGGGCTCAACATGTCCACCGTGCCCAAGGTGTTCCTGGAGGCCGGGAACATGCGCAACGCCGAGGACGCCGCCCTGCTGGAGGACCCGCGGTGGCGGGAGCAGGCCGCGAACGCGATCGCGCGCGCCCTCGCCTTCTACCTCATGCGGGAATGAGCGGGGTGCGTACGTCCGCTGTCGGCCACGGGAGCGGCCCGCTATGGCGCGGGCCACGGCCCCTCGGCATAATGCGGGCATGCACTCGCCCCCGACCATCCCCGAATTCGACGTGATCCTGCGCGGCTACGACCGTGTGCAGGTCGCCGACCTGCTGTACCGCGCGATGGCCACCCTGTCCGCCGGTACCGGGGTGCCGTCGCCCGTGGAGATCCCCGAGGGAACACTCCCGATCACCGCGGCCGAGCTCGCCTCGGCGGAGTTCGACGTGGTCCTGCGCGGGTTCCACCGCACCCAGGTCGCCGACTGGATCGACGGCCTCGCCCGGGAGCTCGCCCGCCTGGAGGCGTCGGCCGGAGGCGGCGCCGAGGCTGCCGAGGCCCCCGCGGCCGCGGAACCGCCCCTGACGTTCCCGGCGTTCGACGTCGTGCTGCGCGGGTACGACCGTGCCCAGGTCTCGGATCTCCTGGACCGGGCGTTCGCCACCCTGACCGCCCGCACCGGGGCCCCCTCCCCCGCCGGGGTCCCGGCCGGCACCCCGCCCATCACCTCGGCCGAGCTCGCCTCCGCGCGATTCGACGTGGTCCTGCGCGGGTTCCACCGCACCCAGGTCGCCTCCGTGCTGAACGACCTCGCGCAGCGCATAGCGCGGTCGGAGGCGCGCAGCGGGCGGGAATGACCACCCTGAGAACCTCCTGAACTGCACAATAGGGACCATGCCTCTGACACCGGCGGACATCCGCAAGAAGAAGTTCCACACGGTGCGTCTGCGCCCGGGATACAACGAGGAGGACGTCGACGCGCTGCTCGACCGCATCGAGAGCACGCTCGTCGCACTGGAGGGCGGCCCGCGCACGGGCCCGCTCATCACGGCCGAAGAGGTGCGCAGCTCGCGCTTCCGGACCACCCGGCTGAGCCCCGGGTACCGGGAGGACGAGGTGGACGACTTCCTCGACGTCGTGGTCGCCGACCTGGCCGGGCGCGGCCTGGGCCGGTCGGGTCCGACCGCCCCGCCGCTGCCGCCGCACCCCGGTGCGGGTCCGCGGGCGGGACGTGCCGCCGGGCCCGGGCCGGGACCCGGGCAGGGGCCTGGTCCTGCGCCTGGACCGGGGCCCGGTCCTGCGCCTGGACAGGGGCCCGCGGGCGGCCGGGGACGGCCGGGGCCGCCGCCCCGGTTGACACCCCAGCACGTGCGCGACCAGCAGTTCGCGACGACGAGGCTGACCACCGGCTACAACGAGCAGGAGGTCGACGACTTCCTGGACCGGGCCGAGTTCACCCTGGAGGTGCTCCAGCAGGGGCGGCCGGACCGGGCGACGCTGTCGGCCAAGGACGTGGAGCGGGTGCAGTTCTCGACCACGCGGGCCCGGCCGGGGTACGACCCGGCGCAGGTGGACCGGTTCCTGGACCTGCTGGCCGAGGAACTGCGCCGGTACGAGCAGAGGTAGCAGAGGCGAGGCGAGGCGAAAAAGGGTTCCGGACAGCGGGTCGGGCCGGGAAAAGGTGTCCGTGAACGGTCGTTGACACGCCGTTGTGCACTAAGCCCATCTCCGAGGAAGCGGAAAGTAATATTTGGACACAGGGAGTGATCGGCCCTGGTCCACCGTTCCCGCGCCCGGGGGGAGGCCTCCATGTTCCACGCCGTGCCCGCGCAGGGCCGCGTCCAGGGATGTTCGGTGCACGGGGCGGGCGGTTGCGGATACGTCCCGCAGACCCGGTACCCGGCCGCGCCCTACTGCCGTTCCGTGCGGCCGAACGGCCGCGGATCCTATGAGCTGGGCGACGGCGAGGAGATCGTTCCGGCGCCCGCCCACCCGTGGGAGACCCCGCTGTTCGTCGTCTGCGCGATCGCGAACGTGCTGATCCTGGGCCTGGGCGCGCACCTGCTGGGCGTGCTCACCGGCACCTGGCAGGCCCCCCTGGTGGCGCTGGCCCTGCTCCCGGCCGTCTGCTGGCTGGCTCGGGGGCTGCGGTACGCGCGGCACCGGGCGGAGTCGGTGAAGATCTCCCCCACCCAGTTCCCC
The DNA here is from genome assembly GCF_045446735.1 of Nocardiopsis protaetiae. NCBI lineage: Bacteria > Bacillati > Actinomycetota > Actinomycetes > Streptosporangiales > Nocardiopsidaceae > Nocardiopsis > Nocardiopsis protaetiae. The sequence goes on along the minus strand of NZ_JBJJBV010000023.1, from coordinate 30,369 downwards.
GAGGCGTACCGGGTGATCGCGATGCTGTCGGCGGCGATGGGGGTGCGTACCCCGGAGGCGTACGTGCGGGTGGACGGCGGCCCGGCCGACGCGGGCGCGCACGGGCTGCGCCGCTACCTGGTGCTGTCGGGCGAGCTGTTCGACGACGACGGGCGGGTCGGCGACCCGGACGCGCTGGCGTTCACGGTGGCCCACCAGCTCGGGCACGTGGTGGCCGGGCACACCGGGTTCTGGCGGCGGCTCGCGGTACTGGGCGCGGACCCGGTGCCGCTGCTGGGGGCGGCGCTGGCGCGCTGCTCGGAGTACACGGCGGACAACCACGCCTACGCCCACTTCCCCGAGGGCGCCCACACCGTGCGGGTGCACGCGGGCGGGGTGCGGCTGTACCCGCGGGTGAACATGGGCGAGATGGCCGACCGGGCGCGCACCGACCGCGGCTGCACGCTGCTGCTCTACCACCTGCTGTCGCGCCGGCCGGGCAACGTCCGCCGGATGGCGGCCCTGCGCGACCGGGGCCGCCGCGGCCGCATCTTCCTCTGACCCCGAGCGGACGGGCACGGACCGGCGCTGGGCTCGGCCGACGCCGGAGGCCCGGGCGTGAGGGCGGCCGGGGCAAGGCCGTCCGAGACCGGTGGGCGACGGGGCGGGGAGCCCCGGCCGGGGCCGGTCTGCGGCGGGTGCCGTTCTCCGGCGGCCTCGGGCCCAGGCACCGGGAGCCCCGGCCGGGGCCGGGACCGGGTCAGCGGACGTAGAAGGGTTCGGTGCGGGACTCGCGGGCGTAGGCGATGCGGGCGAGGATGCGCGGCGACATGGCGGGCAGCTCGCCGGGGGCGAACCAGGCCACCTCCAGGGTCTCGTCGCCGCTCGCGTCGGGTGCGCCGCCCACCGGGCGGCAGCGGAACGCCAGGTCCAGGAACTGGACCCGGTCGCCGTTGGGGTAGACGTAGGGGTCCTGGCCGAGCACGCTGACCAGCCGCTCGACCTCCACGACCAGGCCGGTCTCCTCCCGCGTCTCGCGGACCACGGCGACGGCGGGCTGCTCCCCCGGTTCGAGGATGCCGCCGGGGGTGGCCCAGCGGCCGTCGTCGGCGCGCCGGTGCAGCAGGACGTTGTCGTCCTCGTCCAGCACCACGGCGGTGACCCCCACCAGGGGGACCAGGGCCGGGCCGATCTGATCGCGCAGCTCGCGCAGGAACTCGGGAACGGGCATGACCCGAGGCTAACGGCCCTCGGCGTCCCCGGTGTCCTTTTCGGCGCGCAGGGCCGCGTACTCGTGGGAGAGCAGCGACATGAGGACCGCGTCGTGCCACTCGCCGTCCCAGTGCAGGGCCTGGCGCCAGACGCCCTCGCGGACGAACCCCGACTTCTCGTAGGAGCGCTGCGCCCGGCCGTTGAAGTCGAACACCTCCAGGGCGACCCGGTGCAGGCCCGCGACCGTGAACGCGTACTCCAGCACCAGGTCCGTGGCGGCGGTGCCGTACCCCTTCCCGGTGACGCCGGTGCCGGTGAGCGCGATCCGGTAGCCGATGGACGCGTTGTCGGGGTCCAGGTCGATGAGCGCGCAGTCGCCGACGGCGGTGCCCCCGGCGCGTTCGACGATCACCCAGTCGGCGCGGTCGTGGTGGTCGGGGCGGGTCCGGTTCCACTCCTCGGCGACCTCCCGCGTGAACCGCCGGTGGGTGCCGGTGAGGCGGCGCACCTCCGGGTCCATGTCGACGAGGGCGTCGACGAGCGGAGCGCCGGTCTCGGCGTTCAGCGGGCGGAGCTCGACCAGGTCGCCGGTGAGTACCGGCTGGTCGCGGAAGACGTCTGCGGGAACCATGGGCCGCATCCCATCACCGGTCGCGGTCACCCGGCAACCCGTTTTCGATCCGACCGATACGATCCGGACACGGCGGAGCGTTGACGAGGGAGGTCCCCGTGGCGGTGGGTTCGGGAACGGTGGGCCTGCGCACGGTCCGCGAGGCCAATCTGGGGGTGGTGCTGCGCACCATCCGCGAGTCCGCGCCGTGTTCGCGGGCGGCGGTGGCGGCGGCCACCGGTCTGAACAAGACGACGGTGTCCAGCCTGGTCGCCGACCTGATGGCGCGCGGCCTGGTCCGGGAGACCGGCCGGACCGCGCAGAACGGGGTGGGCCGGCCCGGGGTGCTGCTGGACCTGGACGACACGTCGGTCGCGGCGCTGGGCCTGGAAGTCAATGTTGACTACCTGTCGGTGGTGGCCGTCGACCTGGTGCAACGGGAGCTGACCGCCCGGCACACGCCGTTCGACGCGCGGGAGGCGGGGCCGGAGGAGAGCGCCCGGCGGATCGTGGCGGCGCTGCGCGAGGCCGCCGACGACCCCGCGGTGCGCGGGCGGACCGTGGTGGGCGCCGGGATCGCGGTGCCGGGCCTGGTGGACGCCCCGACCGGGACGGTGCGCCGGGCTCCCAACCTGGGCTGGTCGGACTTCCCGCTGGGCGGGCGGGCGAAGGCGCTGGGCTTCCCGGTGCGCGTGGACAACGACGCCAACCTGGGGGCGGTGGCCGAGTACCGGGTGGGCTCCTTCGCCGGGACCCCCGACCTGGTCTACGTCACCGGCGAGGTCGGGATCGGCGCGGGGGTGCTCACCGACGGCGCCCTGCTGCGCGGCGCGGGCGGGTTCGCCGGGGAGCTGGGGCACCTGGCGCTGGACCCGGACGGGCCGGAGTGCTCGTGCGGGCGGCGCGGCTGCCTGGAGGCGGTGGCGGGCATCGGCGCGATCCTGCGCGACGCGCTCCCCGACCTGGCGCCGGGGCGGCCGCTGTCCGGGGCGGACGTGGCGGTGCTGGTGGACACGGCGGTGGGCCGGGCCGCGGCGGGCGACGCGGTGGCGGTGGCGGCGCTGGGGCGGGCCGGGAACCGGCTGGGCCGAGGGCTGGCGGCGCTGGTCAACCTGGTGGACCCGGGGCTGGTGCTGCTGGGCGGGTACTTCGTGCCGATGGGTCCCTGGCTGCTGCCGCCCTGCCGGACCGCCCTGGCGGCCGGGGTGTTCGCCCCGGACGCGGGCGGCTGCCGGGTGGAGCCGTCGGCGCTGGGGCTGAGCGCCGCGGCCCGGGGCGGCGCCGCGGGCATCATCCACGCCCTCGACTCGGGCGCGCTGCCGCTGCCCGAGGCGGTGGACGCCGGCTGACCGGTCCCGGCGGGGAGGCGGCCAGGGGGGATCGGCGCCTTCCCGGACCGGGGACGGTGCGTTAGCGTGTGCCGCGGTGGCGGGGCCGTAGCGCAGAGGAAGTCGCGCCCTACTACATCTCGGGAGGACGCCGGTTCGATTCCGGTCGGTCCCATCGCCGGGCCTCCCCCGTGTGGGTCCCGCCCCGGTGCGTTAGCGTGTGCCGCGGCGGCGGGACCGTAGCGCAGAGGTCGTCGCGCCCGACTGCTCTTCGGGAGGACGTCGGTTCGAATCCGGCCGGTCCCGCCGCCCCTCTTCGCCCCTCGCCGCACGTCCGCGGGCGCGAGCCGCTACGCTCCTGGCGTGGCGGGGGTGTAGCGCAGAGGTCGTCGCGCCTACACGTCATGGAGGAGGACGCCGGTTCGAATCCGGCCGCCCCCGCCACCTCCGATTCCACCCGCCTGCTTTTTCGGCCGCCCCACGTGCGAAAACGTGGCGAACCGGGGGCAAGCCCCCCGAATCGTCGGCGGATGTGGCTAGACTCCGTGCTCGGCAGGGCCGTAGCGCAGAGGTCGTCGCGCCGGACAGCGAGTTGGAGGACGTCGGTTCGAATCCGACCGGTCCTGCCTCTTACTCTTTTGCACGCAGGGGCCCCGGTCGGCTCCGTCCACCGGCCCGATCACGATCGAGCGGTGGAATGGTGATGACCGACAAGACGCCCGTACGCTGCCCCGCCATCGAGCACCCCGACCTGCCCCTGGCGGACCCCGCCGACCTGGAGCCTCTGTTGGCCCGGCTTGCCGACCCGGCCCCGGTGACGGCCGACGCGGCCTTCCCGCTGGGCACCCTGCGCCCCGACGGCCGGGTGGACCTGTGCAAGCAGGGCCTGGGCCCGGCCGGTGCGCGGCGGGTGATCCCCGCGGCCGCGGCCTCCCCGCACGCCGCCCACCTGCTGCTGGGCACCAACGCCATCGGTTCCGAGGGCGCCCGCCTGCTGGCCGACACCCTCACCGACGGGCACGGGCTCCAGACCCTCTACCTGGGCTGCAACCGGATCGGCGCGGACGGGGCGGTCGCCCTGGCCGACCGGATCGCCGGGGACGACACCGTGCGGGCCCTGTGGCTCAAGCGCAACCCCGTGGGCGACGAGGGCGCGCGGGCGGTCGCCGGTGCGCTGGCCGGCAACGGCCGGCTGCGTTCGCTGGACCTGGTGAACACCGGGGTCACCGCCGACGGCCTGCGCGCCCTGCTGGACGCGCTGACCGGGCGGGAGGCCCCGCTGGAGCGGCTGTTCCTGGGCGGCAACGGGCTGGGCCCGGACACCGCCGACCTGCTGGCCGCGTTCCTGAGCGAGGCCGGGGTGCGCGAGCTGTACGCGCCCGCCAACCACCTGGGCGACGCGGGCGCGCGGACCATCGCCGCCGCCGTCGCCAGGCTGGACCGGCCGGTGACCCTGGGCCTGGGCGGCAACGGCATCGGCGCGGACGGGGCGGTCGCCCTGGCCGAGGCGCTGGGCGGCATCGAGGCGCTCGACCTGGGCCGCCCGCCCTCGCAGCGGGCGCTGGGCGCGCCGTCCAACGAGCTCGGCGACGCGGGTGTGACGGCGCTGGCACAGGCGATCCCGGCCAGCCCGCTGCGCCGCCTGGAGGTGCGCCACACCGGGTTCGGCCACCCGGCGGCGCGTGCGCTGTCGGAGGCGGTGGCCCGGAGCGGCCGCATGGAGTACGCGGGGCTGGGCCCGGGCCTGCCGCGCCGCACCAAGCGGACGATCGCCGGGCACCTGCGCCCGGCCCGCCGGGTGCACGAGGACATGCGCGCGATCGCGAGCCTGTACCGGTGAGCGGAGGGCTCGCGGCGGTCGGTGGTCCCGGGGTAACCGGTGGTTCTGCGGCGGTCGGCGGTCCGGGGCGGCCCGTCTCGGCTTCGCATTCGCGGCGGCGGGAGGCCGGGCTGCGCAAGGGCCGCCGGTACGGTGTGCCGCGCGCCATGGTCGAACGCGCCGCGGAGCGGCGGCTCGCCGGGGACTGGCGCGGCGCGTGCGCGGCCGCCGGGGTGGACGTCGACCTCGACCCGGAGGCGCTGCGCGGCGAGCACGGCGCCGAGTTCGCGGTGGCGTTGCTGGACGACCTGCACCACCTGGTCCCCGACCTGGCGCGGCTGCACCTGCCCCGGTTCTGGAACGGGTCCGGCGCCCTCGTCCCCGGGCAGACCGCCCTGCTGTCCCGGCCCGGCGGGCCGGAGGGGCCGTGGCTGACGCTGCGGCCGCGGAGCTGGAAGGTGCACGGCGACCAGCGGCTGGTGCTGAAGGTGGACCGGGTCCCCCTGGCCGACCACACGCCGCTGTCCAACCGGGTGCCCCACCACACGCACTGGAACGGGGTCGCCCACATCTGGGAGACCTCCCGGCACCTGTGGGACGCCCGGCGCACAGATGAGGCGCGGGAACGGTGGGGCGGGAGCGCCGAGCGCGCCGCGTTCCTGAACCCCGACGGCACCCTGTCCGCAACCCCGGTCACCGACCCGGGCCCCGGCGGCGACCCCGCGCTGCGCACCGAATGGCTGGAGGCGATGCTCCGGGAGGGGCGGACCGTCGAGGCCTGCGCCGCCGCCGGGGTGGCGCTGAACCCCGACGAGGCCGAGATCGAATGGGCGCACCCGACCGACCCGGTCGACGCCGTCGAAACGCTCCCCCTGGCGCTGTCGCGGCTCGCCGGGGAGGTGCGGCGGCTGGTCGCGGCCGGGTTCGGCGAGGAGTACCGCATTCCGTACAGCATCCACGAGTCGGTGCTGGTCACCGCCGAGGCGGAGGGTGCGGTGGGGCTGCGGTTCGAGGAGTACCAGCCCTGGGACATGACCGACCGGCCGGTGCTGCCCGAAGTGTGCTGGGTGCGGCCGCCCGACATCGACCTGGTGCGGTACGGGGTGTCCCCGGACGAGCTGCACCCGCTGGTGCGGGAGGCGATCGCCCCGGCGCGGGCGGCGGTGGACGCGGCGGCCCCGGCCGCCGCTCCCGCGGTCCCGGGCCCGGCCCGGGTGCGCTGCCGCGACGGCGCCTGGCACACGGTGACCCCCACCCCGACCGGCCTGGACATCGCGCACACCGCCGAGGAGCGGGAGCGCGAAAGCGCCATGCGGGCGCTGGGCGGGGAGAGCAGCGGCTGCTTCGCCGCCCTCGACGCGTGGAACACCGGGCGGGGCCGCCTGCCCCGGGCGCTGCGGATGCGCCGCGACGACCTGTTCGAGCGGGTGCGGCACGGCGACACCGACGCGGCCCTGCGGTATCTGGAGGCGGGCGGCGACCCGGACCTGCGCGACCGCCACGGGCGGACGCTGCTGCACCACCTCGCCCGGATCGACCACACGGTGGTGCTGCCGCTGCTGCTCAAGGCGGGCGCGAACGTGGACGCCGAGGACCTCCAGGGGTGCACGCCGCTGTTCCGGGCGGTCGCGGGCAGCGGGACGATCGAGCTCGCGCGCGCCCTGCTGCGGGCGGGGGCACGGGCCGAGCGGATCGGGACCGAGGAGTACCCGGACCTGGACGAGACCATCGGGCGGCGCACGTACGAGGACTCCGAGGCGAGCCTTCCCGAACAGGCCTGGGAGAGCCTGCTGGAGGACGTGTGAACGACGCCGGCGGCGCACGCCGCCACCCGTCGGCGTCGCACGGGCCGTGGCGGGCGGCGGGGCTGCGCAAGGGGCGCAGGTACGGGGTCTCGCACGCCGCGATCGAACGCGCCACGGCGCGGCGGCTCGCCGGGGACTGGCGCGGGGCCTGCGCGGCCGCCGGGGTGGACGTCGACCTCGACCCGGAGGCGCTGCGCGGCGAGCACGGCGCCGAGTTCGTGGCGGGGTTGCTGGACGACCTGCACCACCTGGTCCCCGACCTGGCCCGGCTGCACATGCCCCGGTCCTGGAAGGGACTGGGGCTCATCCTGCCCGGGCAAGGGGCCCTGCTGTCCCGGCCCGGCGGACCCGACGGACCGTGGCTGACCCTGCGGGTGGAACCCCGCTACCACCCCTGGATCCGCGGACCCGTCCTCACGGTGGGGCGGGTGGATCCCGCACCCGAGTACGAGCCTGGTCTCCCGGAGCGGGGCCAGCCGGCCCTGGGCCGCTGGAACATCTCATCGTTCACCGCGCACTGGGTGGGGCTCCCCCATGTCTGGGAGACCTCCCGGCACCTGTGGGACTCCCGGTACGTGAGCGGGACGCGGGAACGTTGGGGCGGCGACGCCCGCCGCGTTCCGTTCCTGAACCCGGACGGTACCCCGCGCACCCTGGACGAACTGCCCGTCGAGGACCCCGGGCCGGGTGACCCGGTCGCCCAAGCCGAATGGATCGACGGCCTGCACCAGACCGGGCGGGTGACCGATGCGTTCGCCGCCGCCGGGATCGAGTTCGACCCCGGACCGGTGTCGGTGGAGGCCGCAGCGCGGCTGCCCTTCTCCCCCGGGCGCATCCCCGGTGAACTCCGGCGGTTGGCGGAGGCCGGGTTCGGCGACCGCTTCCAGATCCCCTACAACGAACACACCACGATCCTCCTCACCCTGGACGCGGGCACCGTGCGGGTGGAGTTCGCCGGGTTCGACCTCGACACGGCGTCGGGGATACCGGCGTTGCCCGAGGTGTGCTGGGTACGGCCGCCGGACATCGACGTGCTGCGCGACGGGATGTCCCCCGACGAGCTCCACCCGCTGGTCCGGGAGGCGATCGCCCCGGAGCATGTGCCCGGTGCGCCGCCGGAGCCCGCGTTCCTGGACCGGGCCCCGGTACGGGTGCGCTGTCAGGGGGAATGGCACAAGGTCACCCCCGGGTCCGGCGGACCGGAGATCCCCCACGACGACGAGGAGACGGCCCGCGAGGCGTCCCTGCGGGTGCTCGGTGGGAGCAGCACCGGCTGTTTCGCCGTCCTGGAGGCCTGGAGGACCGGCGGTGGGCGGCTGCCCCGGGAACTGCGACGGCGGCGCGACGACCTGTTCAGGTGGGTGCATCACAAGAACACTCAAGCGGTGCTCCGCTACCTCGACGGGGGAGGCGACCCCGACATCCGTGACGGGAAGGGCCGGGCGCTGCTGCACCACCTCGCCTTGCTGGACCATGAGGTACTGCTGCCGCGCCTGCTGGAGGCGGGGGCGGATGTGAACGCCGAGGACCGCGACGGCCGTACACCTCTCGATGTCCTCGGCGGTCTCCGAGAGGACACCGTTGTGCGGAGAACACTCGTGGCCGCCGGCGCGGTGGAGAAAGGCCCGGAGAGGGTTCGGGCATGGCTGCTCGGTTCCTCGGGATTCAGTGATGATCCGCCCTTCTAGGAGGTGGCCGTGAAGACCGCTTCCGCACACCGGCACCCGTCGGCGTCGGATGCCCCGGGAGCCACGGTTGATCACCCTGGACGGGTCGGGCACCGCCCTGTTCGACCGGACCGGTTGCCACGTTCACCTGCGCTGGACATAAGGACACTCTTATGTTGTCCTGTATGTGGGACATCCTGATGCTGGAACCCGTCGAGGAGTGGTACCTCGAACTCGCGGTGGAGGATCCGGTCACAGCAAGACTCGTGTCGAACGCCCTGCACCACCTGAGCAGAACCGGACCGCTGGAAGGACGCCCCTTGGTCGACAAGATCAAGGGCAGTCGAATACACAACCTCAAAGAACTACGCCCAGGATCCTCTGGACGGACGGAGATCCGCATGCTCTTCGTGTTCGACCCGAGGCGGCGCGCCGTGATTCTGGTCGCGGGTGACAAATCCGGCCAGTGGAACGACTGGTACCGCAAGAACATCCCCATCGCGGAAGAGCGTTACCTGGATTACCTTCAGCACGGGAAGGACGGCCAAGCATGAAGGCTCGCAACTGGCTTGAGATCCAGGCGGAGGCCGAACAGCTCAACCCCTGGCTCCTCTCCCCCGAGGCCGACGCGGTCGCTGCCGCCGATACCGCACGCATCGAGGCGGAACGGCAGGGATATGCCCTGGCGGCCCTGCGCAAGGAGAGTGGCCTGACCCAGACACAGGTCGCCGGGACCATGGGGGTCAGCCAGGCACGTATCTCCCAGATCGAACACGGGCAGATCGACAGTCTGGAACTCCTGCGTTCCTACATCAGTGCGATCGGTGGTGCTCTACGGTTGCAGGTCGTCCAGGGGCCGATGACCGTCACCCTCGATCTTCCGAGTGGTTCCTCCCCGGACAAGGGAGAGCACAGCGCGGCCTGACATCGGAACGTTCACAGCTGGGGCGGAGAGGGTTCGGGCATGGCTGCTCGGTTCCTCGGGATTCAGTGATGATCCGCCCTTCTAGGAGGTGGCCGTGAAGACCGCTTCCGCACACCGGCACCCGTCGGCGTCGCACGGGCCGTGGCGGGCGGCGGGGCTGCGCAAGGGGCGCCGGTACGGGGTCTCGCACGCCGCGATCGAACGCGCCACGGCGCGGCGGCTCGCCGGGGACTGGCGCGGGGCCTGCGCGGCCGCCGGACATCGACGTGCTGCGCGACGGCATGTCCCCCGACGAGCTCCACCCGCTGGTCCGGGAGGCGATCGCCCCGGAGCATGTGCCCGGTGCGCCGCCGGAGCCAGCGTTCCTGGACCGGAGCCCGGTGCGGGTGCGCTGCCAGGGGGAATGGCACGAGGTCGCGCCCACCTCCGGCGGGCTGGGGATCCCGCACGGGGAGGCGGAGCAGACCCGCGAGGAATCGCTGCGGGCGCTCGGCGGGAGCAGCAGCGGTTGCTTCGCGGTCCGGGAGGCCTGGACCACCGGCGGCGACCGGCTGCCGCGGGAACTGCGGCGGCGCCGGGACGACCTGTTCGAGCACGTCAAACACGGCGACACCGACGCGGTCCTGCGCTACCTGGACGGGGGCGGCGACCCCCGTGTCCGGAACGCGGGCGGCCAGACCCTGGTGCACTTCCTCGCCCTACTGGACCAGGAGATTCTGCTGCCGCGCCTGCTCGCCGCCGGGGCCGACCTGAACGCGGAGGACCTCCAGGGGCGGAACGTGCTGGACCACATCGGCAGGAGGAGTGCCTCCCCCGCGCTGAGGGAGGCGCTCCTGGGCACAGGAGCCGAAGCGACGGATGGTGCGGTGTCCTGGCCGGATTGGGACGACGACCCCTGGGCCTGAGCCGGGGTGGTCAGGGGGTCTGCGGGGGCCGGGTTTCGCCCGGTCGGCACTTCCTCCCCATCCGCTCTCGGACACTCCCTTCCTCACCTCCCGCACCACCGGCCGGGTGGCGGCGGTGGGGCACGGTGTGCGCCTAGCGGCCGGGCGCGGCGGGGAGTTCCACGACCGCGCGGAGACCGCCGGCGGGGAGCGGGGTGAGGGTGAGGGTCCCGTCGTGGGCCCGGGTGATGCTCGCGACGATGGCCAGGCCCAGGCCGACCCCGGCGTGGTCGGTGTGGACGCGCCCGGTACCCCGCTGGAAGGGCTCGGTGAGGGTCGCGACCAGCTCCGGGGCGAGCCGCTCACCGCTGTTCTCGACGGTGAGCGTCACGGTCCCGGGGCGAACCCCGGTGTGGACCCGGACGGTGCCGTCCCGCGGCAGGTTGTGGACGATCGCGTTCTGGACGAGGTTCGCGGCCAGCAGTTGCAGGAGCGCCGGGGACCCGGTGGCGGTGGCGATGTCGCCTTCGGTCTCCAGGGTGACGCCGCGTTCCTCCGCGAGGGGCAGGAGCGTTTCGGCCGTCTCCTCCGCCACCAGGGACAGGTCGACCGGTTCGCGGGTGAAGGCCCGCCGGTCGGCGCGGCCCAGCACGAGCAGCGCCTCGGTGAGGTCGATCGCCCGGGTGTTCACGGTGTGGAGGCGGTCGACGAGTTCGGCCGGGTCGTGGTCCGGGTCGGTGCGCGCCACGTCGAGCAGCGCCTTGGAGATCGCCAGCGGGGTGCGCAGCTCGTGCGAGGCGTTGGCCGCGAACCTCCGTTGTTCGTCGACGTGCGCCTCGATCCGCGCGAGCATGGCGTCGAAGGCGTCGGCGAGTTCGCGGAACTCGTCCCGGCGCCCCGGGAGCCGGATCCGGTGGGAGAGCGATCCGGTCGAGGCCAGGCGCGTGGCATCGGTGATCCGGGTCAGCGGCACGAGCATCCGGCCGGCGAGGAACCATCCCCCCACCAGCCCGAACACCAGAAGGAACAGCAGCGTCCCGACCGCCGCGGGGAGGTACGTGCGCAGGAAGATGGACCGGAAGACCAGGATCCCGTCGGGGCTGCTGGTCACGTCCGGCAGGTCGTCGACGAGGAACACCCACACGCCCGCGATCAGCAGGACGCCCGCGACCATGAGGAATCCGGCGTAGCTGAGGGTGAGCTTGAGGCGAACGCTCGGCCCCGGCGCTCTGTCCACGGCCCCCTCCCTGTTCACTTCCCGGGTCCGGTGTCGATGCGGTACCCGACACCGGGCACGGTGGCGATGACCCAGGGTTCGCCCAGGCGTCTGCGCAGCGCCGAGACGGTGATGCGCACCGCGTTGGTGAACGGGTCGGCGTTCTCGTCCCACGCGCGCTCCAGGAGTTCCTCGGCGCTGACCACGCCTCCGTCGGCGGCGACGAGGACCTCCAGGACCGCGAACTGCTTGCGGGTGAGCGCCACGTAGCGGCCGTCGCGGTGGACCTCGCGGCGGAACGGGTCCAGGCGCACCCCCGCGATCTCGCGCACCGGCGGCCTGCTGTGGGCGCGCCTGCGGTCGAGCGCCCTGAGCCGGAGCACGAGTTCCCGCATGTCGAAGGGCTTGGTGAGGTAGTCGTCGGCGCCGAGCCCGAACCCCGAGGCCTTGTCGTCGAGGCGGTCGGCGGCGGTGAGCATCAGGATCGGCGTCCCGCTGCCGGAGGCCACGATGTGCCGGGCGATCTCGTCGCCGGAGGGCCCGGGGACGTCCCGGTCCAGGACGGCGATGTCGTAGGTGTTGACGGCCAGCAGCTCCAGAGCGGTGTCGCCGTCGCCCGCGACGTCGGCGGCGATCGCCGCCAGGCGCAGACCGTCCGCCACGGCCTGCGCCATGTAGGGCTCGTCCTCGACGACCAAGACACGCATGCCCTCCAGGCTAGGAGCCGGTGCGTATCGTCGGCGTATCGAAAACGCCATACGCGCCGGCGACACCGCCCCGTCTTCACTGGCGGTATGACTCGAACCCCGTTACCCGAACGGACCCCGGCACCCGCACGGACGGCGGCCGCGTGGAGGCGCGGCCCGGTGCCGGCGGTGTCGGCCTGTGTGCTGGGCCTGGTGCTGTTGCTGCACCCGTGGATCCCCAACCGGATCGGCGGCCTGGGCAGCCTGGTGGAGAACCTCCTGCCGTGGCTCGGCCTGGGCGTCCCGCTCCTGCTGGCCGGGGCGCTGTGGCGCCGTTCCGCCTCCGCGGTGGTGGCGCTGCTGCTGCCGGCCGTGGTGTGGCTGAACCTCTTCGGCGGGCTGCTGGGCGACAGGGGCGGGGCGGGCGGCGACCTCGTCGTGGTGAGCCACAACGTCGGCGCCGACAACCCCGACCCGGTCGGCACCGCCCGCGCCCTGGTCGCCTCCGGCGCGGACGTGCTGGCCCTGGAGGAGGTGACCGCGCAGGCCAGGGGTGTGTACGAGGGGGAGCTGGCGCGGGACTACCCCCACCACGCGGTGCTGGGCACGGTCGGGGTGTGGAGCAGGCTGCCGCTGTCCGACACCCGGCCGGTCGACATCGCGATGGACGCCGGGCCGCTGGGGGACGCCAAGCCCGACGAAGTCAAACTTGACTACAACCGGGCGCTGCGCACCACGGTGGCCACGGACCAGGGGCCGCTGGCGGTGTACGTGGCCCACCTGGGTTCGGTGCGGGTGCTTCCTTCGAGCGGCTTCTGGACGGGCGGCCGGGACCGCAACGCGCAGGCGCTCGCCGAGGCCGTCGCCGCCGAGCCCGGCGAGCGGGTGGTGCTGCTCGGCGACCTGAACGGCACCGTGGACGACCGCGCCCTCGGCGGTCTCACCGCGCACCTGAGCCCGGCCCACGAGGCGGCCGGGGAGGGCTTCGGGTTCAGCTGGCCGGCCGGGTTCCCGGTGGCGCGGATCGACCACGTCCTGGTCAGGGGCGTGGAGGTGGAGCGTTCGTGGGTGCTGCCGGCCACCGGCAGCGACCACCTCCCGGTGGCCGCCGCGATCGGCTGACGGACGCCGGGCGGGCTCAGGTGGAGGCCGTGCGGGCCAGGGTGTCGTAGGTGTCGGTCGTGCGCTCCAGGTCCACGCCCAGGCCGCGGGCCCAGGCGTCGAGCCCGGCCTGGGCGGCCCGCCCGTCGCGGTCGTCGTCGACCACCAGCTCCAATTCCAGGAACACCCCGACGCCCTCCATCTCGTCGACGCACACCCCGACCGGCCCCGCGGTCCCGGTGCGGCGGGTCTTGACGATGCGCACGCTCGGGACGTAGCCGAGCGCGGTCAGCACGCCGTGCATGGCCTCCCGGTCGGCGACGGCCGTCTCGTGCTCGACGCACTCCATCGCGTTCGCCAGCGGGGTCTTGGTCGTGACGGTGTGCGTCCGGCCCTGGGTGCGCAGGCGCGCGAAGGTGAACCCGGCCTTGCCCCGGGAGGGGTCCCAGCCCCGCGGGGCGTAGGCCTGGTCGTCCTGGCGGGCCGGGGCGCCGAGCGCGACGCCTGCCGCCGTGAGCGCAGCGAGCAGGGCCCCGAGGTCGCGCACCCGGTACTTCGTCTCGATCTCCCGCGCCATCACGGGCCTCTCCGGTCGGGGTGTCACCGTCCTGGGGAGATTACCGAGGCGGAGGGGTCGGGGTGCGGGGATTCCGCGGATCCGGCCGTCCGGTGTGCGGCGGTACGGCGGGTTCTGGAAGGCTGTGCCGGAAAAGGTCGCAGTCCGAAGGAGAACCCCGCGTGAACCCCTCGAAGGCGCATCGGCCGATGCGCGCCGCCGGGCTGCGCAAGGGCCGCCGCCACGGCGTCCCGCTCCGCATGATCGAACGCGCCGCGGAGCGGCGGGCGGTGGGCGACTGGCTGGGCGCCTGCGCGGCCGCCGACACGGCGGTCGACCTGGACCTGCGGGCGCTGCGGCGCGCGTACGGCGCGGAGTTCACCGACCGGCTGCTGGACGACCTCCGGCACCTGGTCCCGGACCTGGTGCGCTGGCACTTCCCCCGGTTCTGGCACGGCGAGGGCCGCCTGCTGCCCGGGCAGCGGCTGCTGCTGTCCCGGCCCGGCGGGGAGGAGGGGCCGTGGCTGACGGTGCACCGGGCCGACCGGCACACCTACGGCCACCGGCGGCTGGTCCTGACGGTGGCCGAGCACGCCTGGGCGGGGCTGGTGCTGGAGCGCAGCGAGTCCGCCATGCGGGTGAACCACTGGGAGAACGTCCCGCACGTGTGGGAGACCTCCCGGTACCTGTGGGACTCCCGGTGCACGGGTGAGGCACGGGAGCGGTGGGGCGGGAGCGCCGAGCGCGCCCCGTTCCTGGACCCGGACGGCACCCCGCGCCCCGGGGCCGTGTCCCCCGCCGAGGACCCCGGCCCCGGCGATCCCGCCGCGCGCACCGAGTGGATCGACGGCCTGCACCGGGCCGGGCGGGTGGTCGAGGCCCTCGCGGCCGCCGGGATCGGCTTCGACCCCGCCCCCGTCGAACGGGAGTGGGGCGAGCCCGTCGACCCCGTGGAGGCGCTCTCCTACACGCCCCTGGCCGTGTCGCGGCTGGCGGGCGAGGTGGCGCGGCTGGCGGCGGCCGGGCTCGGGGACGCGTACTGGTTCCCCTACGACGCGGACGGCCGCTTCGTGGTCGAGCGCGACCCCGGAGGATCCTTGTCGCTGCGGCTTGAGGCGTGGAGCCACTGGGAACCGGAGGACGGTCTGCCGGTGCTCCCCGAGGTGTGCCGCCTGCCCTCGATCGACGTGGACGTGGTCCGCGACGGCCTGTCCCCCGACGAGCTCCACCCGCTGGTGCGCGCCGCGCTGGCCCCCGGGCGCGGTCCCGCCGCGGGGCCCGTCGGCCCGCCGCCGCCCCTGGCGCCAGAACCGGTGCGGGTGCGGTGCCGGGGTGAGTGGCACACCGTTTCCCACGTCGACGGCCGGCTGGCCATCGAGCACACCGGGGAGGAGCAGAGCCGCGAGGCCGCGCTGCGCGCCCTGGGCGGTACGAGCACCGGCTGTTACGGGGTCCGCGAGGCCTGGGCCACGGGCGAGGGTCGGCTGCCGCGGGCACTGCGGCGGTTGCGCGACGACCTGTTCGAGCGGGTGAGGCACGGCGACGGGGAGGCGCTGCTGGCCTACCTCGACGCGGGCGGCGACCCGCGCGTCCGCGACCGGGGCGGGCGGAACCTGCTCCACTACCTGCACCTGCTGGACCACGAGGTGCTGCTGCCGCGGCTGCTGGCGGGCGGGGCGGACCTGGAGGCGCGGGACGCCGAGGAGCAGACGCCGCTGTTCCGGACCACCCGGCTGGGCGGTCCGCCCGGCCTGGCCCGGGCACTGCTGGCCGCGGGTGCGCGGACGGAGGACATCGGCGGGGAGAGCCGGCACGGGGAGAGCTTCGCGGAGGCCGTCGAGTACCGCACCCCGATGTCCGAGGCCTCCGGGGAGGACCCCGAGGAGCAGGCGGAGTGGGCGGCGCTGGTCGAATGAGCCGGACCGACCGCCCCGGGCGCCTGATGTGGCACCGCCGCTTCTCGCTGACGCGGGAGATGATCGAACGCGCCACCGAGCGCCGCCTGGCCGGGGACTGGCGCGGCGCCTGCGCCGCCGCGAACATCGACGTCCGCCTCGACCCGGAACGGGCACGCCGGGAGCACGGCGCCGCGTTCGCCGACGCCCTCCTGGACGACCTGCGCCACCTGGTCCCCGACCTGGTCCACTGGCACTTCCCCCGGACCCGGGTCCGGGACCGGCCGGAACTGCTGACCCCCGACGCCGTGGTGCTGTCCAGGCCCGGCCGCGGCTCCCGGCTGGTGGTCCACTCCCCCGCGCCCATGGGCACGTCCGGGCCGCGCCTCGTGCTGGAGCTCGTCGACGGCCCCCTCCCCGGGTACCCGGGCCCCTACGGCCACGACCGCTCCCGGAACGTGGAGCGGTGGGAGGAGAAGCGGCACCTGTGGGACTCCCGGCACGTCCACGAGACCCGGGAGCGGTGGGGCGGGAACGCCGAGCGCGCCCCCCTCCTGAACCCCGACGGCTCCGAGCGCTACTCCTACCGGCAGCCCGTCGAGGACCCCGGCCCCGACGGTGACCCCGTCATCCGCATCGAGTGGGTGCACTCCCTCCGGCTCCGCCGGGGGGAGCCCGACCCGCACACGGGCCGAGAGCCCTGGCGGATGCCGGACGATCTTTTCGCGGTCCGGACGGGCCTGCCCCTGGACCACCTGCACCCCCTGGTCAGGGAGGCGCTGGCCCCCGCCGCGCCGCCCGCCGACGGACCGGTGGGGCCGCCGCCCTGGGAGCCCCCGGCCCCGGTCCGGGTGCGCTGCGGCGGCGAGTGGCACCTCGTCGCCCTGCGCGACGGGCGGCTGGCCGGGCCGCACACGGACAGGGAGTACTCCCTGGAGTCGACCCTGCGCGCGCTCGGCGGGCCGGGCCGCGGGTGCTTCCGGGCGGCCGAGGTCTGGCGCACCGGCGGGAAAGGGCTGCCCTGGCGGCTGCGCGACCACCGGACGGAGTTCTTCACCCGCGTCCGGAACGGCGACACCGGCACCGTCCTGCGCTACCTGGCGGCGGGCGGGGACCCGCACGTCCGCGACGGGGCGGGGCTGACCCTGCTGCACCACCTCGCCCACCTGGACCACGAGGTCCTGCTCCCCCGGCTGCTGGCCGCCGGGCTCGACGTGGACGCCGAGGCCGGGCCGGGGGTCACCCCGCTGTACTCGGCGGCCAGGTTCAGCGGCGACCTCGTGCTGGTCAGGGCCCTGCTCGCCGCCGGGGCGCGCACCGACGGCATCGGCACGGGGAGGTTCGCCCCCGAGTCGCTGGCGTCCATCGTCCGCCGGCACGCGGGGTGGGGCCTGTACCCCGACGCCGGGCCGTGGGAGGCCCTGCTGCGCGACCTGTGAGAGACCACCGGGGAAGGACCATGGGAACCACTCCGATGCCGTACACGCCCGCGTGCCCGCCGGACCGCCGGGGTGCGCTGCTGCGGATCCGCCGCTACGCGGTGCCGCGGTCGATGATCGAGCGCGCCACCGAGCGGCGCCTGGCCGGGGACTGGCGCGGCGCCTGCGCCGCCGCCGGGATGGACCTCGCCTTCGACCCCGACCGGGTGCGCGGCGAGTACGGGGCGGAGTTCGCCCGGGCGCTCCTGGACGACCTGCGCCACCTGGTCCCCGACCTGGTCCGCTGGCACTACCCGCGCCGGGAGGTGTTCGAGCACACCGATCTGCACCACACGGTCTTCCCGGTCCTGTCCCGTCCGGGCGGGGCCGAGGGGCCCTGGCTCACCGTCCACTTCCGGGGTTCACTGGGGCGGGACCCCCAGCGTCTCCTGCTGCGGCTGTCCCGGGTCCCCGAACCGGGAACGGAGGTGGGCGAGCGCACCACCTTCTGGAAGAGCAGCCGGTTGTGGACGGCCTCGCGGTACCTGTGGGACTCCCGGCACGTCCACGAGACCCGGGAGCGGTGGGGCGGCGGCGCCGAACGCGCACCCTTCCTGAACCCGGACGGCACCCCGCGCTCCGCGGACGAGATCCCCGCCGAGGACCCCGGGCACGACGACCCCGCCGCCCGCACCGAATGGATCGACGCGCTCTACGGGGCCGGGCGGGTGGAGGAGGCGTTCACCGCGGCGGGCATCGACCCCTCCCCCTACCTCCTCTTCGCGGCGGAGAACCGCCACCGGCAGCCCTGGCCGCCACTGTCCGTCGCGCTCCTGGCCCGGGAGGCCGGACACCTCGCGGCCGTGGAGCCCGCCGCGCGCCGGGCGCTCTCGCTGCGCCATCTCGGGGACCTCGTGACGGAAGGGGGGCGGCTCCGTCTCGTCGCGCACGACAGGAACGGCCCCCAGCCGCCCGGGGTGACCGGTGAGCGGCCGTTGGACGTCGACGTGCTCCGCCTCGGCATGTCCCCCGACCACCTGCACCCGGCCGTCCGGGACGCCCTGGCCCCCGCGCGGCCGCCCGCCGACGGCCCCGTCGGCCCGCCCCCGTGGGAACCCGTCGAACCGGTCCGCGTGCGCTGCGGCGGCGAGTGGCACACCCTCGCCTTCCGGGGCGGTCGGCTGACCGGCCCGCACACCGAGGAGGAGCACGACCGGGAACGGTCCCTGCGCGCCTTCGGCGGGCGCTCCACCGGCTGCTTCGCCGCCCGCGAGACCTGGACCGCGGGGCACGGGTGGCTCCCCCGGGCGCTGCGCGCCCGCCGGGTCGAGCTGTTCGAGCGGATCCTGCACGGCGACACCGGCGCCGTCCTGGCCTACCTGGACGCGGGCGGCGACCCGCACGTCCGCGACGGCGACGGCCGCACCCTGCTGCACCACCTCGCCCACCTGGACCACGAGGCCCTGCTCCCCCGGCTGCTCGCCGCCGGACTCGACCCCGACGGTGAGGACCTCAACCGCCAGGCCCCGCTGTGCCACCTGGCCAGGTTCGACGGCACGGTCCCGCTGCTGCGGGCGCTGATCTCCGCCGGGGCCCGCACCGACGGGCTGCGGGGCATCTCCGGCGGACCGCACACCCTCGCCCGGGTCCTGCGCCACCACGGGAAACGGTCCCTGCGGCCCGGGAACGACACCGCCGAACGGGAGGCGCTGTTGGCGGAGCTGGAGGAACCGGACCGGCCGTGACCGAGGGCACCCGGGAACGGGGACGCGTTACGTCACCCCCCTTTGGGAGGATTCACGCACGAGCGCGGGAGGAACCGCGGTGCGAACTCCGAGCCCCCGACGACCATCGGAAGAGAACGTGACCATCACCGACACACCGGCGCCGCTGGCGGCCGCCGACGACCTCACCCGGCAGCTCCTCGACCGGCGCAGCGAGCCCGCCGAGAACCCGCAGCTGGAGGCACTGGCCCTGGCGGTCACCGCCAACCTGCCCGTCCTGCTGTGGGGCGAGCCCGGCATCGGCAAATCCGCCGGGCTGGAGCGCCTCGCCCTGGAGCTGGGGCTGCCGCTGGAGACCGTGATCGCCAGCGTCCACGAGCCCTCCGACTTCTCCGGCCTGCCCGTGGTCGGCGACGACCCGGCCCGCGACGGGGTGCCCATGGCTCCCCCGGCGTGGGCGGTGCGGCTGGCCGCGCGGGGCACCGGACTGCTGTTCTTCGACGAGCTGTCCTCAGCCCCGCCCGCCGTGCAGGCCGCCCTGCTGCGGGTGGTCCTCGAACGCCGGGTCGGCAGCCTGGAGCTGCCCCCGGCGGTGCGGATCGTGGCCGCGGCCAACCCGCCCTCCAGCGCCGCCGACGGCTGGCACCTGGCCCCGCCGCTGGCCAACCGGTTCGTGCACCTGCGCTGGACCCACGACCCGCGCACCGTCGCCCGCGGCATGACCGGGGTGTGGCCCGCGGCGTCGATGCCGCTGGTCGCCGCGGACCGGGTGTCCACGGCGATCGCCAAGGCGCGCGGTGTGGTGTCCGGTTTCCTCACCGCCCGGCCCGGGCTGGCGCACAGCCTGCCCGAGGACGCGGAGGGGCGGGGCGGAGCCTGGCCCTCGCCGCGCACCTGGGAGATGGTGCTGCGGCTGCTGGCCACCGGGAGCGCCGCCGGCGCGTCCCCGGAGGCGACCTCGGAGGCGGTGGTCGGCGCCATCGGCGACGGGGCGGGGCTGGAACTGCTCTCCTACATGGAGCAGCTGGACCTGCCCGACCCGAACCGGGTGCTCGCCGACCCCGACGCGTTCGCGCTCCCGGAGCGGGGCGACCGCCAGCTGGCGTTCCTGACCGCGGTGGTGTCGGCGGTGCGCAGCGAGCCGACCCGGCGCCGCTGGGAGGCGGGCTGGCAGGTGCTGGCCAAGGCCGTGGAGGCGGGGGTGCCCGACGTGGCCGCCCGCGCCGCCACCGACCTGGCGATGATGCGCGACCCGGCGTGGCCGGTGCCCGAGGACATCGACGCGTTCGTGGACCTGCTGCGGCTGTCCGGCGCGCTGCCGGGGAACTGACCCGGTGGACACCGCGGAGGAGGAAGCGGTCCGGCTGGACCGGACCAAGCTGCTGGCGGCCCGCTACCGGGCCGCCCAGGACCGGCCCTACCTGGCGTCGGCGCTGTACTCGCTGACCATCGTGGAGACCCGGCAGGTGCCCACGATGGGGGTGGACCGGCGGTGGCGGTGCTACGTGTCGCCGGAGTTCGTGGAGCGCACACCCGTCCCGGAGCTGGCGGGCGTGTGGGTCCACGAGGTGTCGCACCTGCTGCGCGACCACCACGGGCGCAGCGACCGGCTGCCCGCCGCCGAGCAGCGCGACCACATGCGGGTCAACATCGCCCAGGACTGCGAGATCAACGACGACATCCTCGCCGACGGGCTGGCGCTGCCCGAGGGGACGATGAACCCCGAGCGGTTCGGGATGCCGGACGGGCTGCTGTTCGAGGCGTACCTGCGGCTGCTGCCCGAGGAGGTCCGCGGCCACGACTGCGGGTCGGGGGCGCACGGCGCGGAACGCCCCTGGGAGGAGCCCGGGGGCGCCGGCGGGGTCGGCGATGTGGAGGCGGGCGCGCTGCGCCGGTCCACCGCCGAGGCGATGCGCTCCCACCAGCGCAGCCGGGGCAGCCTGCCGGCGGGCTGGAAGCGGTGGGCGGAGGAGATCCTCCAGCCCACCGTGGACTGGCGCCGGGTGCTGGCGGGCGCGGTGCGCGAGGCCCTGGCCTGGGCCGGGGGCGCGGTGGACTACACGTACTCGCGGCCGTCCCGGCGCAGCGGGGCGCTGCGCGGGGTGATCATGCCGAGCCTGCGCCGCCCGATGCCGCGGGTGGCGGTGGTGGTGGACACCTCCGGGTCCATGGGCCCGGACGACCTGGCGGCGGCGGTGGCCGAGATCTCCGGCGTGCTCAAGGAGGTGGGCGTGGGCAAGGAGCGGGTGGCGGTGCTGTCCTGCGACGCCGACGTGCACGTGGTCCGCCGGGTGACCTCCGCCGACCAGGTGGAACTGCTGGGCGGCGGGGGCACCGACATGCGGGTGGGCATCGAGGCGGCGCTGCGCGCCCCGCAGCGCCCGCAGGTCGTCATCGTGCTCACCGACGGGTACACGCCGTGGCCGTCGGAGCCCTCGTCGGCCCGGGTGGTCGCGGCGCTCATCGGCGACGCCCCGCCGGAGCCGCCCCCGTGGATCGAGTCCGTCCACGTCACCTCGTGAGCGTCACGGCGGTGCCCCCGGTCGGCCCGCCCGGGTGAGGGTGGCGGCCGAGGGCACCGGCGGCATGCCGACCAATGCGCATTGTTACGTTGCGATGCTCAAGGTGGCGACGGCGAGGCCGGGGTCCTCGAAGACCAGGTGGACGTCGTGGACGCCGAAGGCGCCCGGCACGAGGGCGGCCCCGGCCTCGGTGAAGTCGTAGGGGCCCTCGCCCTCGGGGACGTGCAGCACGGCCACGGGATCGGTGTCCGGGTCGTCCAGGTGCACCCGGAGCGCGGTGGCGCGGTCGGCGTTGGCGAGCACCCGGACGCCGGTCGCGCCGGTGAGGTCCACGTCGCGGAACAGCAGGCGGGCGCCCGGCCGCGCGGAGCGGACCGCGTCGCCGCGTCCGGGGGTGAGCGGGCACAGGGCGGTGCCGCCCGCCTCCTCGTAACCGGCGGCCGACCAGGTACCGCGGCGGACCGCGGGCGGCTCGCCCGGGACGTCCAGCGGCGCGGTCCCCCGGATGTCGGCGGCCGAGCGCCCCACCAGGACCTCGCGCGGGGCCTCCTCCACGGTGAGGCGTTCGCGCACGGTGTCCCAGCGGGCCAGGTCGGCGACGTCGAAAACGACCTCGGCGACCGCCTCCTCCCCCGGTTCCAGCCGCAGCCGGGCGAAGCCGCGCAGCGCCCGCGCCGGGACCCGCACCCGGGAGGCGAGCTGGCGGGTGTACACCTGCACCACCTCCTCCAGCGGCCGCTCCCCCGGGTTGGCCACCGGCACGCGCACGGTCACCCGCCCGCCGTCGACGGCCGCCTCGGGCTCCCCGTAGACGGGTTCGGCGTACCCCAGCCCGTGGCCGAACGGGTACAGCGGCTCGCCCTCGAAGTACAGGTAGGTGGCCCCCGACCCGATGACGTCGTAGTCGAGGAGGTCGGGCAGGTCGTCGCCGGACCGGTACCAGGTCTGGGTGAGCCGCCCGGCCGGTTCGGCGTCGCCGAACAGGACGTCGGCCAGGGCGCGCCCGTACTCCTGCCCGCCGTGCGCCGACCACAGGACGGCCGGGACGTTCTCGGCGGCCCAGGTGACCGCGAAGGGGCAGCCGCTGCTCACCACCAGCACCGAGGCCGGGTTGGCCGAGCGCACCATGCGGACCAGGTGCCGCTGGGCGGCGGGCAGCTCCAGGTCGGCGCGGTCCTCGGTCTCGCGCCCGTTGACCATGGGGTGGTCGCCGACGACCACCACGGCGACGTCGGCGGTGGCCGCGGCGCGGGCGGCCTCCAGGGCCCCGGAGGACACCCGGTCGATCCAGAACGGGCAGCCGCCGTCGGGTTCCTCCACCAGGGCCAGCACCCCGTCGGCGCGGACGCCGACCCGCCGCCCGGTGTGGACCTGGACCAGGTGGTAGGGCCCCTCGGGGCCGCCCGCGGCGGTGATCTCCTCCAGGCGCAGGGTCTGGCGCACCTCCCAGCCGCCCGGCCCGGGCGCGGTGCAGGCCAGGGCGCCGTCGGGGGCCTCGTCCAGGTGCAGGCCGGTGCGCTCCGAGCGCAGGGTGAACGCCCCGCCGCCCCAGTCCAGCAGGGCGAAGGTGTCGCCCTCGCCCGAGCCCAGGCGCAGCGGCTTCTCTGCCTCGGGTTCGACGACCGCCGTCACCAGTGAGGTGAGCCGGATCCGGTCGGCGCCGTCGTGGTGGACGACCTCGACGCGTTCGGCGACGCCCTCCCGCGCGGTGACGGTGTAGGGCGGGGTCCCGCTGTACCAGTCCGTCAGGACGGTGTCGGCGAGCGGCCCCAGGACCGCGACCCGGCGCACGTCCCGCAGCGGCAGCACCCCGTCCTCGTTGCGGAGCAGGACCAGGGAGCGGGTCGCCGCCTCCCGGGCCAGGGCCCGGTGGGCGGGGGTGTCCAGGGAGCCCTCGGGCGGCGGCCCGGGGTCGAACTCGCCCAGCCGCAGCCGCACCGAGAGCACGTGGCGGACCGCCCGCTCCAGGTCCGCGTCGGTGAGCAGCCCGCGCCGCAGCCCCTCCCGCAGGTGCTCCAGGGTGGCCTCGGGCCGGTCGTCGTCCTGGGTGAAGGAGTCCAGCCCGGCCCGCACCGCGTGAGCGTAGGCCGTGGGGCCGTCGGGGTGGAAGCCCTGGAGGTCGAAGAGGTTGCCCGGGGCCATGGCGTCGCTGACCACGAGCAGCTCGTCGGGGGCGGCCGCGCGCAGCTCCTCCCCGATGAGCGGGCTCAGGTGGGCGGGCCTGCCGTTGACCAGGTTGTAGGAGGGCATCACCGCGACGGCGGCGCCCGAGCGCAGGGCGGGCAGGTGGGCGGGCAGTTCGTATTCGTGCAGCACCCGCGGCGGCAGCCCGCTGGAGGTGGTGCACCGGTCGGTCTCGTTGTTGTAGCCGAGGAAGTGCTTGAGGGTGGGCGCGGTGCGCAGCCGCGGCCCGTCCCCGGCCAGTCCGCGGGCGTAGGCGGTGGCCAGCAGCCCGGTGAGCCAGGGGTCCTCCGACCAGCCCTCTTCATTGCGGCCCCAGCGGGGGTCCCGCAGCGGGTTGACCACGGGCGCCCACACGTTGCGCCCGGCGCCGCGGTCGCGGGCGGCCAGGACCTCGTCGGCGACCGCCTCCCCGACCCGGCGCACCAGTTCCGGGTCCCAGGTGGCGGCCAGGCCCAGGGCCTGGGGGAAGACGGTGGCGGTGCCCAGCCAGGCCAGGCCGTGCAGGGCCTCGGTGCCGGTGCGGAACGCGGCCAGGCCCAGCCGGGGGACGGCCGCCTGGTACTGGTGCAGCAGCCCGATCCGCTCCTCGGTGGTGAGCGCGGCGACCAGGGCCGTCAGGCGTTCCGCGTCCGACCGGGACGGGTCGGTGTGCGCGGGGTCGGGGACCGGGTTGCTCATGGGGCGTCCGTCTCTCATGGGTGCCAATGTCCATCGAAATCGAAACGCTTCGACTTCGTTCGCCGCCGAGCCCTTGTGCAGCAGATCACAGTGGACTAACTTGCTTTTTCCAACGGCCGAACAATTCATAGCAAAATGGCCGCTCGTTTCCTACCCCCCGGGCCCTGAGGGGCCGACCGCACGAAGGAACGACCGCTATGACCCTCCACCCCCCGTTCACCAGTCGGCGCCGTTTCCTCGGGCTCGCCGGCGCCGGAACCCTGGCGGCCCTCGCCCCCGCCGCCCTGACCTCGTGTTCCCCCGGCGCCCCGACCGGCGGCGGGTCCGCCGCCGAGGCCGGATCCCTCGACGCGCTCATCCCCACCCACATCCCCTTCGAGGGCGTGGTCCCCGACATCGAGGGGCTGCACGGCGCCCCCCACGGGTTCACCTCCTACCCCACCGAGTTCATCCGGGCCGTCGCCGAACCGCCCGGCCGGGGCGGCAGCTACACGGCGATGACCCCGCTGTGGGGCCCGCTCCCGCCGGGGCTGGGGAACAACTCGTTCTTCGACCACGTCAACGGGCGCCTGGGCGCCACCGTCGAGTTCAACTTCCAGGACGGCAACACGGTCATCGACAAGATGAACGCGATCATCGCCGGACGCGACGTCGCCGACATCACGATGTTCCCCGACTGGGTCATCAACCTCCTCCCCCAGTTCAACCGGGCCGTCGGCGAGCTGTTCGAGGACCTGACCCCGCACCTGGCCGGGGACGCCGCGGCCGCCTACCCGCTGCTCGCCAACCTCGACAGCGACGCCTGGCGCTGGAACGTCTTCAACGAGCGGCTCCAGGGCGTCCCCTGGCCCTCCGAGCCGTTCGGCAACTGGGTGCTGTACCGGCGCGACCTGCTGGAGGAGTACGGGCTGGAGGCGCCCACCGGCCCGGACGAGCTGTTCGCGCTCGGGGAGGAGGTCAACGACCCCGACGCCAACCGGTGGGCGTTCGGGGACTTCAACCTCAGCATGCGGCAGATCTTCGGGGCGCCCCGGCAGTGGCGGTACGCGAACGGCGAGCTCACCCACATGTTCGAGACCGACGAGTGGCGGGCGAGCGTCGAGTTCATGCGCAGGATCTTCGACGCCGGGCTCGTCCACCCCGACATCGTGGCCAAGGGCGACAACGCCAAGGAGCTCTTCAACTCCGGCCGTATCCTCTTCAACCAGGACGGCCTGGGCGCCTGGCACGAGTCGTACGGGCAGATGCTCGGGGACGACCCCGACTTCCGCGTGGACCTGATGCCGGTGTTCGGCGCCGACGGGAACGACCCCGTCATGCACCGCGGCGACCCCTCCGCGCAGTCGGTCTTCGTCCGCAGGGGCCTGGAGCCCGAGCGGATCGAGGAGGTCCTGGGCATCCTGAACTTCTGCGCCGCGCCCTTCGGCACCCGCGAGTACATGGACTACCGGTACGGCGCCGAGGGCGTCCACCACGAACTCGACGACAACGGCGCCCCGGCGCTCACCGACCTGGGCGCGGGCGAGGTCAACGACGGCTACTACTTCATCAGCGGCCGCCCGCCCGCCATCACCGAGAGCCAGTACCCGGACTTCGTGCGGTGGAAGACCGACTGGTACAACCACGCGGCGCGGTTCGCCGAGGAGGACCCGTTCGCGGGCATCCGCATCCAGCGGCCCGAACGCTTCGCCGGGGCCGAGACGCCGCTCACCGACAGGGTCGAGGACATCATCCGCGGCCGGGAGGACCTGGGCGCGCTGGACCAGGTGGTCGCGGACTGGCGGCGCGACGGCGGCGACGAGGGGCGCGAGTTCTACCTCGGCGTCCTCCAGGAGCACGGCCGTGACTGAGCGGTCCACCGCGGTCGCCCCCGCCCCGGACCGGGGGCCCGAGCCGCCCGCACCGCCGCGGCGGGGGCGGCGGGCGGCCCGGCCCGGGCGGGGGCCGTCGTTGCGGGCGCGGTGGCTGCGCGACCGGTCACTGCTGCTGATGACGCTGCCCGCGATCGGGCTGCTCGCGGTGTTCCACTACGTGCCCACGTTCGGGAACATCATCGCGTTCCAGCAGTACAACCCGTGGGACGGGGTCATCGGCAGCCCGTGGGTGGGCCTGTACCAGTTCGAGCGGCTGTTCACCGACCCGCGGTTCTGGAACGCGGTGGGCAACACCCTGGTCATCGCCGCCGTCCAGCTGGTGTTCTTCTTCCCCGTGCCGATCGCGCTGGCGATCCTGCTGGACAGCGTGCTCACCCGCCGGGTGCGGCTGGTGCTCCAGAGCATCGTGTACATGCCGCACTTCTTCTCGTGGGTGCTGGTGGTGACCCTGTTCCAGCAGATCCTGGGCGGGGCCGGGCTCATCTCGCAGTCCCTGCGCGGCGCCGGGTACGCGCCGCTGGACCTGATGACCAACCCCGACGCGTTCCTGCTGGTCGTGACCTCCCAGATGGTCTGGAAGGACGCCGGGTGGGGCACGATCATCTTCCTGGCGGCGCTGGCCGCCATCGACCAGAACCTCTACGAGTCGGCGGCCGTGGACGGGGCGAACCGGTGGCGGCGGATGTGGCACATCACGCTGCCCGGGCTGCGGCCGGTCATCGTGCTGCTGCTCATCCTCAAGCTCGGCGACATCCTCAGCGTCGGCTTCGAGCAGTTCTACCTGCAACGGGACGCGTTCGGTTCGGGCGTCTCGGAGGTCCTGGACACGTACGTCTACCACCAGACCCTGGTCACCGGGAACTTCAGCGCCGGCGCGGCGGCGGGCCTGCTCAAGGGCGTCGTCGGCCTGGTACTGATCCTGGCCGCCAACAAGCTGGCCCACCTGATGGGCGAACACGGGGTGTACCGACGGTCATGAGCACACTGTTCCAGAGCCGCCCGGTCTGGGCGGAACGGCCGTCGCTGCCGGCCCGCGCCGCCAAGAACACCGTCCTGGCGGTCGTGGCGGTCGTCATCCTGCTGCCGATCTACGTCGTGGTCCTCACCAGCCTGTCGCCCGCCTCCGCGGTGACCGCCGCGGGCGGGCTGGTGGTGGTGCCCGGCGGGATCTCGTTCCAGGCGTACGCCGACCTGTTCTCGGGGGGCGTGGTCACCCGGGCCGTGCTGGTGAGCCTGGGGGTGACCGCCGTCGGCACCCTGGTGAGCCTGGCCGCGACGGTGCTGGCGGCCTACGGGCTGTCCCGGCCGGGGTCGCTGCTGCACCGGCCGCTGCTGTTCGCGGTGCTGCTGACGTTCCTGTTCGCCCCCGGGATGATCCCGCTGTACCTGCTGGTCAGCGACCTGGGGATGATCGACTCCTACGCGGCGCTGATCCTGCCGACGGCGGTGAACGCGTTCAACCTGGTGGTGATGCGGGCGTTCTTCATGAACCTGCCCGGGGAGATCGCCGACAGCGCCCGGATGGACGGGGCCGGGGAGTGGACGATCCTGCTGCGCCTGGTGCTGCCGATGTCCAAGGGGGTCACGGCGGTGGTGGGGCTGTTCTACGCGGTGGGGTACTGGAACGCGTTCTTCAACGCGATCCTGTACCTCAACGACAACGCCAAGTGGCCGTTGCAGCTGATCCTGCGCCAGTACGTGCAGCGGGGCCAGCAGCTCAACTCGAACTCGCTGATCGGCGACGCCGTCCAGGGCACCGCCTCGGCGCCCAACCTGGCGGTGCAGATGGCGATCGTGGTGGTGGCGCTGGTGCCGGTGACGCTGATCTACCCGCTGGTGCAGAAGCACTTCACCAAGGGCGTCATCATCGGCGCCGTCAAGGGCTGAGGGGTTCCGAGGCTCGGTCCCGGTCGGCCCCCACCGACCGACCGGGACCGGGCCGGTCAGGCGGGGTCGCCGTAGACGATCCCGCGGCCGTTGGTGCCGATGTAGACGCGGCCGTAGACGTCCGGGTCGCCGGTGACGACGGCGCCGGTCCAGGCCCACTGGTGGCGGTCGTCGTTGATGCGCACCCAGGTGGCCCCAGCGTCGTCGGAGCGGAAGATCCCGCGCACGCCGTCGATCTTCGAGCTGGTGTAGACCGCCGGGTAGTCGGCGCCGGGGGCCGGTGCGCCGAAGCCCACCGCGTCGCCCTCGTCGACCGCCGCGACCGCCGTGAAGGTCGTCCCGGCGTCGGTGGTGCGCCACATCCCGTAGTGGTCGCCGGTGCCGCCCGCGACCCACACGTCGCCGGAGTGCCCGGGCACCGCGCCGAACCGGATGTTCCCCTCGGCGGGCAGGCCGGTGTGGCGTTGCCGGAACGTGGCGCCGCCGTCGGTGCTCGTGTAGAACGCGCCTCCGGAGACCGCGTAGAACACGTCCGGGTCCACCCGGTCGGCCTCCACCCGCGCGCCCGCCGGGACGCCCGAGGACGGGCTCCAGGACGACCCCAGGGTGGTGGACACGTGGACGCCGGTGCCGTCGGGGCTCCAGACGATCCGGGAGCCGTCGGCGTTGACGGCGACGGTACCGCCGCCGGTCACCCCGCCGGGTTCCTGCCCGGCCCACCAGGAGCCGCCGCCGCTGGTGGTGATCCCGATGGCGGCCTCCTCCCCGTCGCCGCCGACCCGCACGAGGGTGTCGGGCGCCAGCTCGGCGTGGTCGATGGAGGTGCCGTGCCCCCAGGAGGGCTGCTGGAACACCCGGTCCGGGACGGTGTCCAGGTCCTCGTGGGTGAACCCGCCCAGGTCGAGCAGGGCCGAGTGCAGCGGCGCCCCGTTCCCGGCCGGGCTGGTGAGGTCGTTGACCGCCGTCTCCTCGATGCCGTGCGCCCTGACCTCGATGGTGAAGGAGGTGTCGGCGTCCCAGCTGGTCAGCTCGTCGGAGCCGTACACGGTGGCGCCGGTGCCGTACAGGAACCGGTCGGAGTCGAAGGGGTCGATGGCCATCGCCTGGGTCATCCAGCCCAGCTTGGGCTGGGTCTCGGGCGGGGTGCCCGCGCTCCCCCAGTCCAGCCAGGGCGCGGTGGAGATGTCCATCTCGTAGCGGGTGGTGCGCTCGGGGTAGGAGGCCCAGTCCCAGGCGCGCGTCCAGGTCCGCCCGGCGTCGGTGCTGCGGAAGATCTGGATGTCGGGCCACCAGGAGATCTGGGTGGCGACCATGAGGGTGTCCGGGTCCTGGCGGTCGACGGTCAGCCCGCCGTAGCCGAAGTAGGAGTCCTCGCTGTCGACCGGGACCGGGCTGATATCGGTCCAGGTCCCGGTGCCGGTGTCCAGCCGCCACACCTGGCCGGCGTCGCCGTCGTAGGGGCCGGGGGTGCTGGTGGTGGCCAGGTAGAGGCGGTCGTTCTCGTGGTCCAGGACGCCGTGCGCGGGCAGGTGGCCGGTGGGCGCGCCGGGGACGGGCTCCCAGGTGTCGCCGCCGTCGGTGCTGCGGTAGAGGGGGTCGTCGAGGTCGGCGACGCCCGCGTAGATCTCCCGGGTGGGCGAGCCCGGGGAGCCGGTGTCGGGGTCGAAGGCCACCCAGGTGACGCCGATGACGTCGTTCAGCAGGCCGTACGGGTCGTCGGGGTCCTGCACGTAGTCGCCGGGGTTGGGGAACGCGGTGACCTCGGACCAGGTCGCGCCGAAATCGGTGCTGCGCCACAGGCCGTGGCCGCCGCGGGCGCCGAAGTAGACGACGGAGTTGTCGTTGGGGTCCACGGCCAGGCGCTCGCCCAGGCCGCGGCCGGGCATGTTGCCGCCGAGCTTGAAGGGCAGCTCGGTGGCGTCCCAGGTCTCGCCCCGGTCGTCGGAGCGCAGGATGGCGCCGTTGTTCGGGTCCCAGTCGTTGGTGTAGGTGCCCACGGCCGCGTAGACGCGGTCCGGGTCGACGGGGTCGGTGGCCAGGGACACGACGCCGGTCCAGCCCCACCGGTCCCAGTCGACCCAGTCGAGGAGGGGGATCCAGCGTTCGGTGGCGGGGTCCAGGCGGTAGGCGCCGCCGATGTCGGTGCGGGCGTAGACGAGGTCGGGCTCGGACTCGTTGAAGACGATGCCGGGGACGAACCCGCCTCCGGCGATCCGGACGTTGTCCCAGGTGTAGGCGGCCTGTGCGAGGGCCGGGGCGGGTGCGGCGGCGCCGACCGCGGCGAGCGGTACGGCCAGGGCCAGGGCGGCGAGGGCGGCAGCGGGTCCGGCGGGTCTGCGGTGCCGGGGTCTGGGGGGCCTCGGGGGGCGGGCGGGCATGGGGGCTCCTGTGAATCGGGG
>NZ_JBJJBV010000229.1:0-10709 GCF_045446735.1 Nocardiopsis protaetiae | reverse complement strand
GGCGCCGCCCCCTCGTCCCCGCACCGCGCTGTTCTCACTGCTGCCCCGCTTCCCGCGAGAAGAGGTCGGATTGAACCACGTGATCCGGCGGTCCGGGCAGGCCCTGGTGGTGCTGCTCGCCGCGTTCACCGCCGCCTTCGTCCTGCTCCAGGCCATGCCCGGCGACGCCGTCATGATCAAGTTCGAGAACCCCGAACTGGGCCTGTCACCCGAGCAGATCGCCGCTCTGCGCGTCGCCTACGGGGTGGACGCCCCGCTGCACCGGCAGTTCCTGCACACCCTGCTCGGGTTCCTGAGCGGCGACTTCGGCCACTCCGTGCACAGCGGCACCCCCGTACGGCGGCTCATCGCCCAGGCCCTGCCGCACACCCTGACCCTGGCCGTCCTGGGCTTCGCCACCGCGACCCTGCTGGCCTGCCTCATCGCCTACCTGTCCACCTACCCGCGCCTGGCGTGGATCCGCGGCCTGCTGCGCTCGGTGCCGTCCCTGTTCGTGTCGGTGCCGGTGTTCTGGCTCGGCATCGTCCTCATCCAGGTGTTCTCCTTCCAGCTGGGCCTGGTGTCGGTCATCCGCCCCGGCCCCGTGGAGGGGCTGATCCTGCCGGTGCTCACCCTGGCCGTGCCCATCTCCGCGCCCCTGGCCCAGATCCTCACCCGCAGCATCGACGAGGTGCAGGCCCGGCCCTTCGTCACCGTGGTCCGCGCCCGCGGCGCCGACCGCTCCCGGGTGCTGTGGCGCAACGTCGCCAAGAACGCCCTGCCGCCCGCCCTCACCATGGCCGGGGTGCTGTTCGGCGAGCTCATCGGCGGCGCCGTGGTCACCGAGACCGTCTTCGGCCGGTCCGGGATCGGCCGCCTCACCGAACAGGCCGTCACCAACCAGGACGTCGCCGTGCTCCAGGCCGTCGTCCTGCTCGCCGCCCTCGTGTTCGTCCTGATCAACCTGGCCGTGGACCTGCTCTACCCCGTCCTCGACCCGCGACTGAAGACCAAGGCGGGTGCCGCCGCATGACCACCACCGCCCTCGCGCCGCACGAGACACCGCTGCCGCTGTGGCGGCGCCTGCGCCGCTTCGAGCCCGCCACCGTGCTGTCGGTCCTGGTCGTGGCCGTCGTGGTGGCCTGGGCGCTGGCCCCGGGCCTGTTCACCTCCCTGGGACCCACCACCGGGGTGGCCGCCGACGCCCTGCACCCGCCCGGCGCCGCGTACTGGTTCGGCACCGACGCCACCGGCCGCGACGTGTTCACCCGGGTCGTGCACGGCGCCGTGCACTCGCTGTCGGGCGCCCTGGTCGCCGTCACCGTCGGCCTGGTCCTGGGCACCCTCATCGGCGCCACCGCCGGGGCCGTCGGCGGGATCGTCGACGACGTCCTCATGCGCGTGGTGGACGTGCTGCTGGCCGTGCCCTCGCTGCTGCTGTCGCTGAGCGTCGTCATCGTCCTGGGCTTCGGCACCACCCAGATCGCCTTCGCGGTCGGCATCGCCGGGGTGGCGGCCTTCGCCCGGCTGGCGCGTTCGGAGGTGATCCGGGTGCGGCGCACCGACTACGTCGAGGCCGCGTTCGTCTCCGGGGGCCGGTTCGCGTCGGTGCTGTGGCGGCACGTGCTGCCCAACTCGATGACCTCGGTGGCGGCCCTGGCCGCGCTCCAGTTCGGCACCGCCATCCTGGCCATCTCCACCCTGGGGTTCCTCGGCTACGGGGCGCCCCCGCCCACCCCCGAATGGGGGCTGATGATCGCCGAGGGCCGCGACTACGTGGCCACCTCCTGGTGGCTGACCGCCCTGCCCGGGCTGGTCGTGGTCGCCGTCGTCCTGTCCGCCAACCGCATCAGCGCCACGATCGCACGACGGGGGAGAGCATGAGCCGTACCGCGCACCGCACCGACCGCAGCACCGGCGGCGGCATCGCCGCGACCGCACCCGGCACCCCCGTGCTGGCCGTCGAGGACCTGTCCGTCGCCTACACCGGCCGCACCACCCGCACCCGGGTCCTGCACGGGGTGTCCCTGACCGTGAACCCCGGCGAGGTCGTCGCCGTCGTCGGCGAGTCGGGGTCGGGCAAGAGCACCACCGCGCAGGCCGTCATCGGCCTGCTGCCCGAGAACGGCGCCGTCCTGGGCGGGCGGATCCTGCTCAACGGCACCGACCTCACCGCGTGGGGCGAGCGCCGCATGGAGGCGGTGCGCGGCGCCCGGATCGGGCTGGTGCCCCAGGACCCCGGCAACTCCCTCAACCCCGTCAAGCGCATCGGCGACACCCTGGCCGAGGCACTGGAGATCCACCGCTGGGGCGACCGCCGCCGGGTGCGCGCCCGGGTGCTGGAACTGCTGGAGCGGGTGGGCATCCCCGAGCCGGAGCGGCGCGCCCGCCAGTACCCGCACGAACTCTCCGGCGGGATGCGCCAGCGCGTCCTCATCGCCGGGGCCATCGCCCTGCGCCCGGACCTGGTCATCGCGGACGAGGCCACCAGCGCCCTGGACGTCACCGTGCAGCGCACGGTCCTGGACCTGCTGGACGAGCTGCGCAGGGAGGACGGCACCGCGGTCCTGCTGGTCACCCACGACCTGGCGGTGGCCGCCGACCGCGCCGACCGGATCGTGGTCCTCAAGGACGGGCGGGTGCGCGAGAGCGGGCCCACCGCGGCGGTGCTGGCCGAGCCCGCCGACGAGTACACGCGCAGTCTGCTGGCGGACGCGCCCACGCTGGCCGGGGCGACCCGCGCGGTGGTGCGGGAACCGGAGCCGGAGGGGGAGGCCGGGGCGGACGCGGCCGGGCGGGACGCGGGCGGGGCGCAGCCGGCGATCGAGGTCCGCGACCTGGTCAAGGAGTTCGGGCCGCGCCGCGACCGGTTCCGGGCCGTGGACGGGGTGTCGTTCACCGTCGCCCCCGGCACCACCCACGCCCTGGTCGGAGAGTCGGGCTCGGGCAAGACCACCACCGCCCGCACCGTCATGGGCCTGACCCCGCCCACCTCGGGGCTGGTGTCGGTGGCGGGCCGCGACCTGGCCGGGATCGGCCGCCGCGACCTGCGCGAACTGCGCCGCGACCTCCAGCTGGTGTACCAGAACCCGTACGGGTCCCTGGACCCCCGGCACACCGTGCGCTCCATCGTCTCCGAGCCCCTGCGCCACTACGGGGTGGGCGGCCGGGCCGAACGCGCCGCCGCGGTGGAGGAGTTCCTGGACCGGGTCGCCCTGCCCGCCCACCTGCGCGACCGCCGCCCCCGGGAGCTGTCCGGCGGCCAGCGCCAGCGCGTGGCCATCGCCCGCGCCCTGGTGCTGCGCCCCCAGGTGGTGGTGCTGGACGAGCCCGTGTCGGCCCTGGACGTCACCGTGCAGGCCCGCATCCTGGACCTGTTGGAACGCCTCCAGGACGAACTGGGTACCACCTACCTGTTCATCTCGCACGACCTGGCGGTGGTGCGCCGCCTGGCGCACACCGTCACCGTGATGACCCGGGGCCGGGCGGTGGAGTCCGGTCCGGTGGAGGGCGTCTTCGCCGACCCGGGCCACGAGTACACCCGGGCGCTGATCGAGGCGGTCCCCGGCCGCCGCGCCGCCACGACGACGGCCGTCGCCGGATGACGCCCGCCGTGGCCGGCTGACAGCCGCATTCGGAATATCGGAAGAGAAGAAAGCAGGGATCCCCGTGTCCACTCCGCAGCTGGGCTTCTTCACCCGCGTGCTCGACGACGCACCGCCCCGGGAGCGCTACCGGCTGGCCCTGGAGCAGATCCGCCGGGCCGAGGACCTGGGCTATGACAGCGCCTGGGTGGCCCAGCACCACTTCGACGGCGCCGAGGGCGGCCTGCCCGCGCCGCTGGTGTTCCTGTCGCAGGCCGCCGCCCGCACCGAGCGGGTGCGGCTGGGGACGGGGGTGGTGACGCTGTCCCTGGAGGACCCGGTGCGCGTCGCCGAGGACGCCGCCGTCCTGGACCTGCTCTCGGGCGGGCGCCTGGAGCTGGGGATCAGCTCGGGCGGGACCCCGTCGGCGTTCCCGGCGTTCGGGGTGGAGTTCGAGCGGCGGCGGGAGGTGTTCGCGCGCAAGCTGGACGTGCTGCGGGCCGCCCTGGCCGGGGAGCCGTTCGGGGACACCCCGGCCCGCCCGTACCCGGCCCGGCCCGAGCTGCTGGACCGGCTGTGGTTCGCCACGTTCTCCGCCCCCCTGGCGGAGACCGCCGGGCGGCTGGGCGGCGGGCTGCTGCTCTCGCGCACCCAGCCCCCGCCCGAGGGCGCGCCCGAGGCGCGGCTGTGGGACATCCAGCACCCGATCATCGACGCCTACCTGGACGCCCTGCCCGCCGGGGCCCGGCCGCGGGTGAGCGTGGCCCGCACGCTGTTCGTGGCCGACGACCGCGAGGAGGCGCTGCGGCTGGCCGAGCACGGGTACCGGTCCGGGTCGTCCTTCGCGCGTTCGATCCTGGGGGATGCGGTGGACACGCTGCCCCTGGAGGAGCTGCTGGCGGTGTTCGACGCCCACGTGGGCACGCCCGAGGACGTGTTGGAGTCGCTGTCCCGGGACACGGCGCTGCCCCGCGCCACCCACCTGTCCTTCCAGGTCCACTCCGTGGACCCGCCGCACGAGCACGTCCTGCGCTCCATCGAGCTCATCGCGACGCGTGTGGCCCCCGAACTCGGCTGGAAGCCGGGCGCCCACACCGCGCCGGCCGACCCCAGCTGATCACCGAGGCTTCCGAGGCCTCTGGGACTTCCGAGGCCTCCGAGGTCTCCGGGACTTCCGAGGTCTCCGGGACCTCCGAGACCCCCGACAATCCCGAGAAGGAGACCGCCATGGCCGACGACCTCGTCGACCGCCTCCTGGGCATCGCCCCGGGCAGTCCCCTGGACCTGGTCCGGGCCGCCCGCCCCCAGGCCAGGACCAACGCCCAGCGCAGCTACGAGGTGCTGCTGGAGCCCGCCGACCCCGCCGGGGTGCCGCGTTCGGTCCGGCTGCTGGTGGCCGCCTACGTGGCCGGCCTGCACCGGGCGGTGCCGCTCACCGTCCACTACGGCCGGCTGGCCACCGCCGAGGCCGGGGCCGACACCGTCAGGGTCGTCGCCGACCTGGTCGAGCGGTCCCGCGCCGCCGGGCCCTACGGCACGTTCCACGAGAGCGGGCTGGCCGCCGAGTCCACCGACGGGCCCCGCCACCGGGTGCCCGACGCCGAGCGGGAGCGGCTGGGCGAGGCGACCGCGGCCGCCCTGGACCACGCCCACCTGCTGGTGTTCCGCCCTCGCGAGGCCGGTCCGGGCGACCAGCGGGCGCTGGAGGCGGCGGGGTGGAGCACCACCGACATCGTCACGCTGTCCCAGCTCATCGCCTTCCTGGCTTTTCAGACCCGGCTCGTGCACGGGCTGGAAGTCCTGTCCCAGCGCACCGCGGAGGTCGCCCCGTGACCGTCACCGAACACCCGCACAACGTCCGGCCCGCCGCGTTCACGCGCTCCCCGGTGGGGTGGCTGCCCTGGCTGGACCCGCTGCCCCGGGAGGAACTGACCGAACGCCACCTGGAGGCGCTGGTGGAGGAGGCGCGCGCGAAGATGCCGTACTTCGCGCTGCTGGTCCGCGACCCCGACGCGCTGGAGGCGCGCACCCGCACCGACTTCGACATCTTCCACAACACCGACGGGGGGTTGGGGCGCGCCGAGCGCGAACTCGCGGCGACGGCGGTGTCCCGGTTCAACGGGTGCGTGTTCTGCGCGTCGGTGCACGCCCGGTTCGCGACCCGGCTGGCGGGGAGCGGGGAGGGTGTGGACCGGCTGCTGGAGGCGGGGGTGGACACCGACACCGGGGACGCGCTGTGGAACGCGGTGGTGCGCGCGGCCGTGGCGCTGACGCGGACCCCGGTGGAGTTCGGGCCCGAGCACGTGGACGAGCTGCGCGCCAACGGGCTGGGTGATGTGGCGATCGCGGACGTGGTGAACAGCGCGGCCTTCTTCAACTGGGCGAACCGGCTCATGCTCTCCTTGGGGGAGCCCGTGCGACCCGAGGACGAGGAGAAGTGATGGGTTTTCCGGCTGAGCTGGACCACCTGGTGTACGCGGTGCCCGACCTGGCGGAGGGCACGGCCGCGTTCGAGGAGCTGGCGGGGGTGCGGCCGGCCG
The DNA here is from genome assembly GCF_045446735.1 of Nocardiopsis protaetiae. NCBI lineage: Bacteria > Bacillati > Actinomycetota > Actinomycetes > Streptosporangiales > Nocardiopsidaceae > Nocardiopsis > Nocardiopsis protaetiae. The sequence goes on along the minus strand of NZ_JBJJBV010000229.1, from coordinate 4,606 downwards.
CGGGCGGGCGGCACCCGGTGGGGAGTGCTAACACGCTGGTGGCGTTGACCGTGGGCGGGGAGCGGGCGCCGCACTACCTGGAGATCATCGGGCCCGACCCCGAGCGGGCTGACCCGGGGCGGCCGGTGGGGGTGTTCGGGCTGGCGAGGCTGGAGCGGGCGCACCTGGCCACGTTCGCGGTGGGGACGGACGACCTGGCGGGGGCGGTGGCGCGGGCCCGCGCGGCGGGGTACGACCCGGGCGACCCGGAGCCGTGGTCGCGGGCCACGCCGGAGGGGCGGGAGCTGCGCTGGTTGTTGGCGAAGAGGGAGAGCGAGCGGTACCCGGAGCCGGTGCCGTTCCTGATCGACTGGGGGGAGACCCCGCAGCCGGGGCTGGGGGATTTGCCCGCGCTGGAGCTGGTGTCGGTGCGCGCCGAGCACCCGGACCCGGGGGCGGTGGGCAAGGCGCTGGCGGCGCTGGGCGTGGGGCTGGAGGTGGAGGAGGGGGCGGAGCCGTTGCTGGAGGCGGTGCTGCGCGGCCCGAAGGGGGAGTTCGTGCTGCGGTGAGGTGAGTGGCGGGTGCCCCGGGTCGTGGAGGCCCGGCCGGGGGCGCCGCAGGGCGGGAGCACCGCAGGACGGGAGCACCGCGGGGCGGGAGCGGTGTGGCGACCTGGTCGAGGGCGTGCTTTCCGTATCCCGGGGAGCGGTTCCGCACGGCCGGGCAGGCTGGGCAGGCCGGGCAGGGCGGGCCGCCCGGACTCCCGGCCGTGCGGGGCGGCCGTGCGGGGCGGCCGTGCGGGGCCTGGGTCTACGCCCGGTTCCGGTGCGTGGTCCACACCGTCGTGTCCAGGGAGCGCAGCCACACCGTCTGGAGTGCCCGGTCCCGGTCGACGGTCAGTCCGAACTCGGAGACCTCCGGCGACCCCTGGGTGTGCCACCAGGAGAGCCCGCCGGTGAACTCCCGCCACAGCGGGCGGGGCCCGGAGGACTCCACCCGGCCGTCGGCGTGCAGCCGCAGCCACGATTCGCAGGATGCCGAGGAGACGCGCACGTGCGGCTGGTCGGCGCCGGGCTCCATCCCCATCCCGAACGACCAGGCGGGCGTCAGCAGGGACAGCAGGACGGCCGTCTCCCCGTCGAGCCGGGCTTCTCGCGGGTCTGTGTCCACGTGCTCGACGCGGTCCGGCCGGGCGTCCGGGCCCGGCAGCGACCGGGCGGGCGACCGCTGGCTGCGGGACCACATGAAGGCGAGGGAACCGTCGAACCGGCCGAACGCCCGGCCCGGTTCGACGTCCAGGACCGCCAGTGCCCCGCCCGGCCCACCGGGCGACGGCGACCACGGGGTGACGATCCGCCCGCCGGGCCGGACGATGTCCAGCCACCGCCACGGGACGGCGGCCACGGTGCAGGTGGCGATTGTGTCTGGGGAGGGCAGTGACGGTGGGGGTTACTACGTCTGTGGTTGGGCTTTCAAGCGAGGTCTGTGCAACCGCGGGTTTGCAGGCGGGGCGTCTTTCCGTGGACCTGTGTGGTCGGGGGTGTGTGCTGTGCCCCGACCCGTCCCCTGGAAAAACCCCCACCACCGGGGACGTGCAGGAGACGCGTACGTCTTTGTGGTCTGCCGGGCGTCGTACCGTGGGGACGGCTCCGCGCCCAGCCCGGGTCTGTACGTTCCCAAGGGGTGACCGGTGGAGACCAACGCGACCGTGTGCGGACCTTCAGACCGCCCTCCGCAGATGGCGGGCCATTTGGAAACCTGCTCTTGCTGTCTCACCCTCTGGGTCTGGGGCCCCGTCCCGCTCTACCGACACCCCCTGGAGCCGGGGCGGGAGGCCTCCTACTGCCGTCACCCCCTGCGGCGGGGGAGGCACAACGCTCTCCGGCTGTGGCCAAGGGCTTCAAGAAGGGGATGGGGCTGTGGCTGAGGACCCCGGGAAAGGTGGGTAACCCCCCGGGGCCGGAGGCCTCTTACTACCGTCACCCCCTGCGGCGGAGGTGGCCAGGGATCTGGCCGGGCTGGGGCTGATGGCTCCGGGAGGGGGACGGGCTGTGGCTGGGCTCTCCGGGTGGGTGGGAAACCCCCTGTGGGGTGGGGGAGGCACAACGCCCTCCGGTTGTGGCCAGGGCCCCGGGGAAGGTGGGCAACCCCCTGGGGTCGGGGCCGGAGGCCTCGTGCGGCCGTCACCCCTTGGGGCGGGGGTGGCCGGGGATGTGACCGGGCTGGGGCTGAGGGCTCCGGGTCAGGTGGGCAACCCCCTGTGGCGGGGTGGTCGGGAAGGTGGCCGGGTTGTGGCCAGGGCCCCGGGTAGGTGGGAAACCCTCTGTGGCGGAGGTCGCACTGGCGTGACCGGGGCCCCAGCCATAGCCGGAGGGCATCGCACCTTCCTCCGCCGCAGGGGGTGGGGGCCGCAGTGGTGTTCCCCGCCCGTCTCCAGGGGGTTGCCCACCCGATCGGGATCTCCATTCCAGGGGGTTTCCCACCCGACCGGGAGCTCAGCCACAGCCCCATTCCCTTCTTGAAGCCCTTGGCCACAGTCGGAGGGCGTCGCGCCTCCCCCGCTACAGAGGGTTTCCCACCTTCCCCGGGGCCCTTGGCCACAGCCCGGCCACATCCCTGACCACCCCCGCCGCAGGGGGTGACGGCAGTAGGAGGCCTCCCACCCCGACCCCGGGGGGTGTCGGTAGAGCGGGACGGGGCCCCGGCCCCAGGGGGTGAGACAGCAAGAGCAGGTTTCCAAAACCCCCGCCATCTGCGGAGGGCGGTGTGCGGAGACCGCTCTCGGTCGCGTTGGTCTCCACGGGTCACCCCTTGGGAACGTACAGACCCGGGCTGGGCGCGGAGCCGTCCCCACGTTACGACGCCCGGCAGACCAAAAAGGCGTACGCGTTGGGCTCACGTCCGGGGTGGTGGGGGTGTTTTCCGGGGACGGGTCGGGGCACAGCGCACATCCCCGACCACACAGGTCCACGGAAAGACGCTCCGACTGGAAACAGGCTGTTGCACAGACCTCGCTTGAAAGCCCGACCACAGACGGGGTAACCCCCGCTGTCAGTGCCCTCCCCGCCACAGGGGGGTAAGCACAGACACAGACACAGACACAAACAACGCTCCGGCACCCCGAACCCGGATTCGGTTTCCCGGAATGGTCACGCTCCCATCGCCCGGAACCGCCGTCAGGTCACGCCTCGGCGTCGGATTCCGCCACCCCTTGACCTCCAATGTGCAGAGTGCGAAAGATGGCACGGCAGACGGCTTTTGTGATCCAAGACACGATGGGCGGGGACCGTCGTGGGACGGCCCCGCCGCTCCGGAGGAGAGATCATGCGTGCACGGCGGTGGTCGGTCGCAGCGGGGGCGCTCGGATTGGTGCTCGTCGCCTCGGGGTGCGGGGGCGGCGGAGGAGGCGGTGACAACGCCCAGGTGGAAGTGTTCTCCTGGTGGACCGGCGGCGGTGAGGAGGCCGGTCTGAACGCCCTCATCGAGCGGTTCGAGGACGAGAACCCCGACATCGAGTTCATCAACGCGGCGGTGGCCGGCGGCTCGGGCACCAACGCCCAGGCCGTCCTGGAGGGCCGCTTGCAGAGCCAGGACCCGCCGGACTCCTTCCAGGGCCACGCCGGGGCCGAGCTCCAGGACTACATCGAGGCGGGCTACCTCAGCCCCCTGGACGACTTCTTCGACGAGCAGGGCCTGCACGACGCCCTGCCCGACCAGCTGGTCGAGCAGATCACCTACGACGGCAGCGTGTACTCCGTTCCCGTCAACATCCACCGCTCCAACGTGATGTGGTACAGCCCCGCGGTGCTGGAGGAGGCCGGGATCGACGCCCCGCCCCAGACCCTCGACGAGCTGCTCGACGCGCTGGAGACCGTCGCCGAGGAGACCGACGCCATTCCCATGGCGGTGGGCGCCCAGTGGACCGTCGACCACCTGCTGGAGTCGGTGCTGCTGGGCTCGCTGGGCACCGACGCCTACAACGCCCTGTGGGAGCCCGGCGCCGACTGGGACACCCCCGAGGTCACCGAGGCGCTGGACACGTTCGACCGGATCCTGGAGCACACCCAGGAGGAGTCCGCTGCCGAGGACTGGCAGGAGGCCGCGCGCCGGGTCGCCGACGGCGAGGCCGCCTTCAACATCATGGGCGACTGGGCCGCCGGGTACTTCGACGAGCTGGAGGCGGTCCCGGGCGAGGACTACGACTGGGCGGCCTCCCCCGGCACCGACGGCACCTACATGTGGCTCTCCGACAGCTTCACCCTCCCGGCGGGCGCGCCCAACGAGGAGGCGGCGCTGACCTGGCTGGCGCTGGTCGGCAGCCAGGAGGGGCAGGACATCTTCAACCCGCTCAAGGGCTCCATCCCCGCCCGTGAGGACGCCGACCCCGCCAAGTACGCGGACAGCCCCTACCTGGAGTCGGCGCTGGCCGAGTGGCAGGCCGGGCCGCAGCTGGCCGGCTCGTTCTGGCACGGGGTCACGGTCGGCAACCGGTGGAAGAACGACGTCGACACCGCCGTGGGCCTCTACCTGGGCAACGGCGACCTGGAGGCGCTGCAGAACGCGCTGGTCACGGCCGCGCGGGCCGAATGAGCACGTCGCAGAACCGGCCCGGGGCCGCCGCCGGCGG
>NZ_JBJJBV010000228.1:0-10769 GCF_045446735.1 Nocardiopsis protaetiae | reverse complement strand
GGATCAGTGCGGTGGCCCGCTCCAACCGCTCCCGGAACGCCTCGACGGCCGGGGCCCGGGTGCGCCCCCGCGGCAGCGCCACGTACACGGGCCGCGGCGGCAGCTCCCCCGGTGCCAGCGCGACCAGCGCCAGGTCCGGGCGCAGCGAGGCCGCCGCCAGGGCGGGCAGCAGCGTCACCCCCAGCCCCGCGGCCACGAACCCCTGCTTGGCCGCCCACTCGCGCACCAAATGGGCCACGCGCGGCCGAAAACCCCGGTCCGCGGCCGGGCCGAGCAGGGTGTCCGCCAACCGCTCGCGCCCGGCGATCCACGGCTCCTCGGCCAACTCGGCCAGGTGCACCCCCTCCCGCCCGGCCAGGCGGTGCCCGGCGGGCACCGCCACCAGCAGCGGTTCGTCCAGCAGCGGGTACAGGTCCACCCGGGCGGGGTCGGCCGGGGCACCCACCACCGCGGCGTCCAGGGCCCCCTCCTCCAGCCGGGCGACGAGGTCGGCGGTGAGCGCCTCCACGTGCGCGACCTCCACCCGCGGGTACAGGCGGGAGAACGCGGCCAGCGCCCGCGGCACCAGGGTCACACCCGCGCTGGAGAAGGAGCCCACCCGCAACCGCCCGCCGTCCAGGCGGCGCCGCGCCGCCAGCTCCGCCCGGGCGGCGGCCAGGTGCCCGACCACGGCGCGGGCGTGCGGCAGCAGCGTCCGCCCGGCGTCGGTGAGCGCCACACCCCGGGGCAGGCGGTCGAACAGCGGCGAGCCCAGCTCGTGCTCCAGGGCCTGGACCTGGCGGGACACCGCGGACTGGGTGTACCCCAGCACCTGGGCGGTCGCGGTGAGCGACCCGGTCTCGGCCACGGTCAGGAAGACCTCGTACAACCCATGACGTTCCGGCATACCTCCTATGCTGGACATTCGCTTGTGGCATGTCCAATCGCGGGTCTAGCGTCGAGGCCATGCACGAGATCACCTTCATCGGCCTGGGCCACATGGGCCTGCCCATGGCCCGCCGCCTGCTGGCCGCCGGACACCCGCTCACCGTGTGGAACCGCACCACCGCCAAGACCGACCCGCTGCGCGCGGAGGGCGCCACCGTCGCGGACTCCCCCGCCGCGGCCGCCGCCGCGTCCCCGGTGCTCATCACCATGCTCGCCGACCCCGACGCCCTGGCCGCGGTCACCGGACAGGTGCTCCCGCACCTGGCGCCCGGAACGGTGTGAGTGGAGATGTCCTCGGTCGGCCCCGACGCCATCGCCGACCTGGCCGCCCGCCTCCCCGAGGGCGTGTCCCTGGTGGACGCCCCCGTCATGGGCAGCGTCGGACCGGCCGCCGCCGGAGAACTCACCATCCTGGCCGGCGGGGACACCGCCCCCGTGGAGAAGGTCCTGGGCGTGCTGGGCCGCACCGTGCCCTGCGGCCCGGTCGGCTCGGGCGCCGCCCTCAAACTGGTGCTCATCGACGCCGTCATCGGCGGCGTCGCCGTCGTCTCCGAGGCGATGCGCCTGGCCGCCGCCCTGGGCGTGCCCGAACAGGCCGCCCGCGACGGACTGCTGTCCGGCCCCATGGCGGGCGCCGCCGGGCGGGCCTTCGCCGAGGGCGCCCTCTACCCCGTCCGACTCGCGGCCAAGGACGTCGCCCTGGCCACCGCGGCCGCCGACCTGCCGGTGCTCACCGCGGTCCACCGGCTGCTCACGAGCCGCCCCGAGGACGCCGAGCAGGACCTGTCCGCGCTCGTGCGCTGAGGGCTCAGGGGACGGTGGGCGGTGCGGTGCTCTCCCGCGCCACCACCTCCCCCGGCACGGTCACCACCCGGAAATCACCCTCGTGGTCCATGTCCAGGGCCAGCTCCGCGGCCTTCTCCCCCATCTCCTCCAACGGCAGCCGCACCGTCGTCAGCGCCGGGGTGAGGTCGCGCAGCGTCGGGATGTCGTCGAACCCGGCCACCGACAGGCCCTCGGGCACCTTCATCCCCAGGTCCCGCAGCGCCGCCATCGCCCCGGTCGCCATCACGTCGTTGACCGCGAACAGGCAGGTCGCGTCCGTGCCCAGCGTCATCAGCCGCCGCGTCGACTCGTACCCGCCATCACGCGTGAACGCCCCGTGCATCACGTTGTTGTGGTCCAGGTCGATCCCCGCCGCCGACAGCGCCCCGTGGAACCCGTCCAACCGCTCCCGGGCGGTGCGCAGGTCGCTGGGCCCCGCCAGGATCGCGAACCGCCGGTGCCCCAACCCCACCAGGTGCCGGGCCAGGGCGGCAGCCCCCGACGCGTTGTCGGGGCTGACCGTGTCCGCGGGCAGACCCGGCTGCGACACGCACGCCACCCGCCCGCCCTGGCGGCGGAACGCCTCGATCTCCCGCGCCAGGCGGGCGTTGCTCTCCTCGTCGGTGGAGCGCGACCCCACCAGGATCACCGCCTTGGCCCGGTGCGAGCGCAGCGCCGCCAGCACCCGCCCCTCCTTCTGCACCGACCGGCCCGTGGTGCCCAGCACCAGCACCAGCCCCTGCTCCTCGGTGCACCGGGTGACCCCCGCCGCGATCGACGAGAAGTAGGGGTCGGCGATGTCGTGCACCAGCAGCCCCACCAGCGAACTGCTGTTGCGCGCCAGCGTCTGGGCCGAGGCGTTGGCCAGGTACCCCAGCTCCTGCGCGCTGGCGGTGACCCGGTCCCGCAACCGCTGGCTGACCTGCCGGGTACTGCCGTTGATGACCCTGGAGGCGGTCGCCAGGGAGACCCCGGCGTGCTCGGCCACCTGTTCCAGCGTTACGTAACCCGAGTCCACGCCCCTGGCCCTTCTCGTCCCACGTCCTGGAAAACTCTTTCCCAGGGTAGCCGAGCGGGAGGCGCCCCGACGCTGCACCGCCTCACCCCGCCCGGTCCGCGCGCAGCAGGTCGCGCCAGGTCGCCTCGGGCGCCCACCCCAGGTCCCGGCGGGCCTTGTCGCTGGAGAACACCGCACGCCCGTCCGCCAGCGCCCCGGCCACCGGCGCCGAACCCGGGTGCAGCCGCGCCATCAGAGCGTCCACCGGCCCCGGCGCCAGCGGGTCGGCGGCCACCGCGTTGTACACCCCGCCGTGCTCGGCCCGCTCCGGCTCCTCCACGATGCGCGCGAACAGGTCCGCCGCGTCGGCGGCGTCCACGTAGTTGAACAGCGACACCCCCGCCAGCTCCGCGTCGGCCGCCCGCTCGGCCATGGTGTGCCCCTGCTGGGTGGGCGCCCCCGCCCACTCACTCGGGGCCACCACGTACCCGGGCCGCACCGCGCACAGCACACAGCCGGGCGAGGTGCGCGCCAGCGCGCGCACCGCCTCCTCCACGATGAGCTTGCTCAGCCCGTAGGCGTGCCAGGGCGCCACCGGGTGCTCCTCGTCCAGCGGCAAGTACCGGGGCCGCCACCCGGGGGTGTTGTAGCCGTACACCGTGGGGCTGGAGGCGGCCACCGCCACCCGGGCCCCGTGTTCGACCGCCGCACCCAGCACCGCCCAGGCCAGACCCGTGTTGACCTGGAGGGTCTCCACGTCGGGGCGGGCGAACGGCACGGCGATCCCGGCCAGGTGCACCACCGCCTCGGGACGGGCCGCGGCGAACACCTGCGCCCGGGCGCCGTCGTCCAGCAGGTCCGCGACCCGGCCCACCACCCCGGGCGGGTGGTCGGCCGGGGCCAGGTCCACCGAGGCCACCTCGTGTCCTCGGGCGGCCAGGGCGGCGACGACGCTGCGGCCCAGCCGCCCCGAGCCTCCGGTGACGAGCACGCGCATGCGGGCCTTCCTTCTCTCTTCTCGTTCGGGGATCACATCAGGGCAGGGCGGTGACGGCGGCGGCCAGGGCGTCCAGGTCCGCGGGGTGCCCGTCGGCGACCGCGGTGCGCAGACCCCTGGCCAGCACCCCGCCCGCCGGGAGCGGCAGCCGCTCCCCCCAGGCCAGCGCCGGACCCACCCCGGGGTACTCCCGCGCCCGCACGAACCAGGGGTCGGTGTGCGCGCCGGGCTGGTGGAACAGCAGCGTCCACGGCCCGCCGGCCTCCCCGGCCAGGGCCAGCCACCGGGCCCGCGACCCGTGCAGCGCCTCCTCGCCCTCCGCTCCGCCGGGCCCCAGGACCCGCGGGGCCACCGGGCCGATCGGGGCCCGCCAGAACAGCCCCCCGTACCCGGCGCCGGGGCGCCCGTTGGTGGCCGGGCTGCCGATGGACAGCTCCCGGCCGCTGGTGTTGCGCAGCGCGCAGTCCAGGTCCAGCACCCAGGTGCGCCCGTCCAGGCGGCGGGCCCGCCAGCGGCGCTCCTCCCGCAGCAGCTCCGCCCCCTCGGGGTCGGTCCAGGACACCTCCTCGGCCCACCCGCCCCCGGCGCGGGCGGCCGGCCCCCGCGAGCGCTGGCGCCCGTGGTTGTCCAGCAGCACCGACCCCCGGTCCGGGGTGAAGGTGCGCCCGCCCCAGAACGTGGTGCCCGACACGTCGGGCACCGCCACCCCCACCCCCAGGTGGTGGCGGTGGTCCTCGGGCACCACCTCGCTCACCACGACCCCGCCCGCGGTCCGCACCGGGTGCAGGTACGGGCGCGGGGACAGCAGCGGCTCCACCCCGGCCCCGTCGTTCCACTCCGCCACGACGACATCGCCGATCTCGAACTTCACGTGTGCGCCTCCAGATCCGTCCGCGCCCAGGGCACGTCCAGCTCACGGAACAGGGACAGCGACTCCGCCGCCCGGTCGACCAGGCCGGTGATGCCGTGCACGGTCCGGTGCACGACCCCGTCCTGCTCCCACACCCGCTGGTGCTCGGCACCGATGGGCGTCGGATCGGGCCCGGTGCGCACCGCCTCCAGCACGTGCATGAACCCGCGGGTGGCCGCCGGCGGCACCAGCAGCGGGGTCCCGTGGCGCAGGTGGTCGACCAGGTCGGCCACCAGGTTGCGCCGCGGGTGCGTCGTGGTCAGCGGCGCCCGGCCCGGCCGGTGCACGGTGACCCGGTCCAGCGTGTACTCCAGCTCGATCCGGCCGCGCTCGCCGTGCACCACCAGCCGGGGCGGCGCCTCGGCCGGGGCGCACAGCGTCGCCGCCAGCACCACCGTCACACCCCCCGCGGTGCGCAGGCGCAGCGCCGAGGTGTCATCGCTCTCGATGGGGTGCGCCCGGTACAGGTCCAGCTCGATGCCCGAGGGGGCGTGCGTGCCCTCACCCGTCAGGGCCAGCGCGGTGGCACTCGCGTGCGCGAACGGGTTGGTGACCGCCCCGTCCACGACCTCGTGCCCGTCCAGGCGCCGCCGCCCCGCCCAGGGGGCGCGGCCGTAGTAGGCGGAGGTGCGCACCCACGCCCCGGACCCGCCGATGCCGCGCACCCGCCCCACCGCCCCCTCGGCGACCAGGGCGCGCACCGCGTCCACGGCCGCCGACCCCAGGCTCTGGAAACCGATCTGGCAGGCCAGCCCGGCGGCGTCGACCGCCTCCACCAAACGGTCCAGCTCGGCCAGGGTCGCGGTGGTGGGCTTCTCCAGCAGCACGTGCGAGCCGTGCTCCAGCACGGTCAGGGCCAGCGGCAGGTGGGTGTGGATGGGGGTCACCAGGACGGTGATCCGCGCCCCCGTCCGCTTCAGGGCGGTGGGCAGGTCGTCGAAGAACGGGACCGGGCCGTGCCCCTCCAGATCGTCGCCCGCCGCGGGCGCCACCCGGTCGCACACCCCCGCCAGCCGCACCGTCCCGGCCTTGACCAGCGGCAGCAGCGAGCGCAGGTGCGAGCGGCCGTGCCCGTGCAGGCCCACCAGCAGCAGCGGCACCGGGCCGCCGGGGCTCACGCGTCCTTCCCGGCGAGCAGGTCGGCGACGCGCACCGGCGCCCCCGAGGCCATGGAGGCGTTGGCGGCCAGCCCGGTGAGCAGGGCGCTGCCGCCGTCGGCGTGGTCGGGGCGGATGCCGTCGTCCAGTCGGCCCAGCAGCGCGTCGAGCATGGCGGTGTCGCCGCCGCCGTGGCCGCCGGTGCCGACCTCCACCGGGACCTCCTGCGGCGCCTGCCAGTGGCGGCGCAGCACCAGCCGGGAGAAGGTGTCCTCCTTGGGGGCGGGCATGCCGCGCACCGGGTTGTCCTCGGTCCGCCCCGGCGCGGTGCGGTCGAACTCCACCATGTCGAGCTCCAGGCGGCCGCGGCTGCCGGTGACGGCCAGCCGGTACCCCTCCCAGGGGGCGTAGGCGGTGAGGTGGTAGGTCAGGCGGGCCCCGGTGTCGTAGCGGACCAGGACCGACATGTCGTCCTCGATGGTGATGCCGGGGCCGAACACGTTGAGGTCGCGACGGTAGCCGTCCTCGTGCTCGGCGTCCAGGTACAGGGCGCTCAGGTCGGGGCTGTCGGCCAGGTGCAGGGCGAAGGGGTCGGCGTCGGCGGCCGCGGCGCCGTGGCCGCGCTCGTAGTCGGCGGCCAGGCCGTGCCGGCGCCCGTTCTCGTCGCCGTAGAAGAACAGCCGACCGGAGGCGAAGACCTCCTCGGGGCGGGCGGCGATCCACCAGTTGACCAGGTCGAAGTGGTGGCTCGCCTTGTGCACCAGCAGGCCGCCGGAGTTGGCCTTGTCGCGGTGCCAGCGGCGGAAGTAGTCGGCGCCGTGGCGCAGGTCCAGCATCCACTCGAAGTGGACGGACCCGACCTCGCCGATCGCGCCCTCGGCGATGAGCTCGCGCACCCGGCGGTGGACGGGGTTGTAGCGGTAGTTGAAGCCGACGGTGACCCGGCCGCCGGTGCGCTCGCGCGCCTCCTCGATGCGGCGCAGCCCGTCCAGGTCGGTGGTCATGGGTTTCTCGGTGATGACGTCGGCGCCGTGCTCCAGGGCGGCGACGATGTAGTCGGCGTGGGTGTGGTCGACGGTGCACACGATCACCTCGTCCACGGCCTGCTCGGCGAGCATGCGGGGGAAGGCGTCGGCGGGGTGGGCGGGCACGGGGTCCAGGCCGGCCTCGGCGACGATGCGGTTGTGCACGGCCATGCGGGTGGCGTTGGTGTCGCACAGGGCGACCAGCTCCCCGTGGCGGCGGTGGGCGCCGGTCAGGGCCCGGGTGTACATCCGGGCCCGGGAACCGGTGCCGACGATCGCGTACCTGCGTTGCGTGGTGTGGTTCACACCAGGATGGTAAACGCTTTCCCGGCCGAACCACAATGCCCGGGGGCAATCCCGCACATGAAACAGGTGGGGCGCACGGGGCGATCCAGGGGAGGAAACGGTCACAACCGGGCGGCGATCGCGGGGAGAAACCCCTACTCGGCGGGCGATCGGGAAGGTAACGATCCGGGCGGTGCTTGGCCCGCAAGCGGAAACCGGGCGTTGACACCCTCGTAACCCGGTGCTAGAAACTGAACATCCTAGTAGCTGGATAGCGCTTACCAACCCATAACCTGCGCATTTCCACGGTGTTCTCGAACACAGCGTTCTCAGGCGCGGCGTTCCCGAGCACGGTATCCCCGAGCACACGGCGTTCTCGGGCACAGGGGTCGCCGGCCCCGGCCCGCCCCGAACCCCCTTCCCGATCAGATTGGCGGTCCGCGACCATGCACCCTGGGCACCCTGGTCCGCGCGTCTCCACCCCACGGCCGGAGACCGTCCCCACAGGAGGCGGAGCCCTGTGAGCGCGCTCCTCCAGCGCGGCACCCGCCCGGCGGCGCCGTCGCCCCCGGCCCCCGCCGGCCGCGGGCGGCGCGCCGCGGCACGCGGAGTCGGCCGCCACAAGCGCGAGAACCTCGCCGCCTACGGCTTCCTCGCACCCTGGTTCCTGGGGCTGGCCCTCATCACCGCCGGTCCCCTGCTGGCCTCGCTGTACTTCTCCTTCACCGACTACAACCTCATCGGCGACCACGAGATGGTCGGCTGGGCCAACTACCAGCGGATGTTCGAGGACGCCCGCCTGCACAGCGCCCTGAAGGTCACCTTCTTCTACGTGTTCGTGTCGGTACCGCTCCAGCTCGCCATGGCCCTGGCGCTGGCGATGGTCCTGGACCGGGGCGTGCGCGGCCTGGCCCTGTACCGGTCGGTGTACTACCTGCCCTCCCTGCTCGGCGGCAGCGTCGCCATCGCCATCCTGTGGCGGCAGGTGTTCGGCGCCGAGGGGCTGATCAACCAGGTCCTGGCGCTCTTCGGGATCCAGGGCGAGGGCTGGGTCTCCCACCCCGACTACGCCCTGGGCACCCTCGTGGTGCTGAACGTGTGGACGTTCGGCGCGCCCATGGTCATCTTCCTGGCCGGGCTGCGCCAGATCCCCGCCATGTACTACGAGGCCGCCGCGGTGGACGGGGCCGGGCCGGTGCACCGGTTCGCGCACATCACCCTGCCCATGCTCACGCCCATCATCTTCTTCAACCTCGTGCTGCAGATCATCAACGCCTTCCAGACCTTCACCCAGGCGTTCATCGTCAGCGGCGGCACCGGCGGCCCCTCCGACTCCACCCTCTTCTACACGCTCTACCTCTACCAACGGGGGTTCGGGGCGTTCGACATGGGCTACGCCTCGGCGATGGCCTGGCTCCTGCTGATGATCATCGGAGGGTTCACCGCCGTGAACTTCCTCGTCTCCAAGTACTGGGTCTTCTATGGCGACTGACACCCGGCCCGCGGCCCGCGCCCGCGGCGCCCGCACACGGACCGAACGCACCCGACGGCTCCTGACCCACATCGGCCTCATCGGCTTCGGCCTGATCATGCTCTACCCGCTGCTGTGGATGGTGTCGAGCTCCTTCAAACCGACCGCGGAGATCTTCCGGGAGCCGGGGCTGATCCCCTGGAGCTTCACCCCGCAGAACTACGCCGAGGGCTGGACCGCCCTGCAGCACCCCTTCCACCACTACCTGCTCAACTCCGCGATCGTGGTGGGCGGGTCCATCGTCGGCAACCTCATCGGCTGCTCCATGGCCGCCTACGCCTTCGCCCGCCTGGAGTTCCGCGGCAAGCGGCTCTTCTTCGCGATCATGCTGGCGACCATCATGCTGCCGATCCACGTGGTGATCGTGCCGCAGTACATCCTGTTCGCGCAGCTGGACTGGATCAACACGTTCTACCCGCTGATCGTGCCCAAGCTGCTGGCCACCGACGGGTTCTTCATCTTCCTGATGGTGCAGTTCATCCGCGGCCTGCCCCGGGACCTGGACGAGGCCGCCCGCATCGACGGCTGCGGCCACGTGCGGATCTTCCTGCGCATCATCCTGCCGCTGTCGATGCCGGCCCTGGCCACGACCGCGATCTTCACCTTCATCTGGACCTGGAACGACTTCTTCAGCCAGCTGATCTTCCTCACCCGGCCCGACATGTACACGGTCCCGGTGGCGCTGCGCACCTTCGTCGACTCCAGCTCCCAGACCTCCTGGGGTCCCCTGTTCGCCATGTCCGTGGTGGCCCTGGGACCCGTGTTCGGTTTCTTCCTCGCCGGCCAGCGCTACCTCGTCAAGGGCATCGCGACCACCGGCATCAAGTAAAGATCGAGAGGATCCTCCCCCCATGGCCCCCGTGAACCCGCGCCGCCCACTGGCGGCCGCCGCGACAGCCCTCGCCCTGGCACTGACCGCCTCCGCCTGCGGAGGCGGCGGCTCGGCCGCCGAGGACGGCGTCGTCGAACTCCGCTACTCCTGGTGGGGCGCCGACGACCGCCACTCCACCCTCCAGCAGGTCATCGACATCTTCGAAGGCCAGAACCCCGACATCCGGATCGTCGCGGACTACACCGACTGGGGCTCGTACTGGGACAAGCTCGCCACCGCCACCGCGGCCGGCGACGCCCCCGACATCATGATGCAGGAGGAGCGCTACCTGCGGGAGTACGGCGACCGCGGCGCCCTGGCCGACCTCTCCCAGCTGGAGGGCCTGGACCTGTCCAAGATCGACCCGCTGGTCGCCCAGAGCGGCGACCTGGACGGCGCCACCTACGGCATCGCCAGCGGCGTCAACGCCTACGCGGTCCTGGCCGACCCCGAGGCGTTCGAGGCGGCCGGGGTGGAGCTGCCCGACGACGAGACCTGGACCTGGGAGGAGTACATCGCCCTGGCCGCGGAGATCACCGAGGCCAGCGACGGCGACATCGTGGGCACCCAGAGCATCGCCTACAACGAGCAGGGCTTCCAGATCTTCGCCCGCCAGCACGGGGAGAGGCTCTACAACGAGGACGGCACCCTGGGCTTCTCCGAGGAGACCCTGACCGCCTGGTTCGAGATGACCCAGGAGCTGCTGGACAACGGCGGCCAGCCCGCCGCCGCCCAGAGCGTGGAGATCGAGGCGGGCGGCCCCGACCAGTCGGTGCTGTCCACCAACACCGGCGCCATGGCGGTCTTCTGGACCAACCAGCTCGGCGGCATCACCGAGTCCTCCGGCCGCGAGATCGAACTGCTGCGCTTCCCGGGGGAGAGCGCGGGCGACCGCACCGGCATGTTCTTCAAGCCCGCCATGTTCTACTCCGTCTCGGCCGGGTCCGACCACCCGGAGGAGGCGGCCCGGTTCGTCGACTTCATGCTCAACAGCAACGAGGCCTCCGAGTTGATCCTGTCCGACCTGGGCCTGCCCGCCAACGTGGACGTGCGCGGGCACATCCTGAGCTCCCTGCCCCCGGCCGACGAGCGCAGCGCCGTGTTCCTGGCCGAGATCGAGGACTCCATCGTGGACGGCAACCCGCCGCCGCCCATCGGCGCCGGCCAGGTCGTGGAGATCACCAAGCGCATCACCGACTCCATGGCCTTCGGCGACCTCACCCCCCAGGAGGCCGCCCAGCAGTGGATCTCCGAGGTGGAGGCCGCCACCGGCTCCCAGTGACCCCGGCACGAACGCGGGGCCG